>DASZPA010000174.1:0-18055 GCA_035550555.1 Fimbriimonas sp. | reverse complement strand
GAGGTCCATCGACGACGTCCCGATTCTTGCCTTGACCCTCCACAGCACCTCGGTCGATGGCTTTGCCCTGCGCCAAGTGGCTGAGCGTGTGGAAGAGGCGATCAAATCGGTTCCCGACGTGAGCGAAACGGCAATCATCGGAGGGCAGGGCCGAGAGCTGAGAGTGACTATCGACAAAGGGCGGTTGGCATCGTACGGTCTCTCGGTCGACTCGGTAACTCAGGCGCTTGCCAACGCCAATCAGCGCGGAGAAGCTGGGGCTTTCTCCGGCGATAACAAGGAGATCGTCGTCAAGACCGGCGACTTCTTCCGATCGGCAAGCGACGTCGGCCGCGTCGTCGTTGCGTCTCCGAATGGAAGACCGGTGCAGGTTTCGGACGTTGCCACGGTCTCCGATGGAGCGCAGGAACCGAATAGATATGTCCTCTTCGGCTACGGACCGGCAAGCCGCCAGTCCAGCAGCACATTAGAGCCGGCGGTGACGATCAGCGTCGCGAAGCGGCAAGGCACGAACGCGATCGACGTCGCAAACAACGTTCTCGCAAAGGTTGAGACGCTCAAGGGAAGGATCATTCCAAGCGACGTCCAAGTGACTCAGACACGCAACTATGGCGAGACGGCGAGCGAGAAATCGGGCGAGCTTCTTTTCCATATGCTGCTCGCCGTCATCTCCGTGACCGTGCTCATCGCGCTGGCACTTGGCCGCAAAGAGGCATTGGTAGTCTTGGTCGCGATTCCGGTGACGCTCGCCCTCACCCTCCTGGTCTTCTACCTGTATGGCTACACGCTCAACCGCATCACACTCTTTGCGCTGATCTTTTCAATCGGCATTCTGGTGGATGACGCCATCGTCGTCGTGGAGAACATAGTCCGCCACTTGCGCTCGCCCGAATCCCAGCGGGAAGGGACCGTGCGCTCGGCAATCCTGGCCGTCGACGAAGTGGGCAATCCCACCATCCTCGCAACCTTTACGGTCATCGCCGCCATCTTGCCGATGGCCTTTGTCGGCGGTTTGATGGGGCCATACATGAGGCCTATCCCGGTCGGCGCGAGCGCGGCGATGCTGTTTTCGCTCTTGATCGCCTTCATCGTCACCCCGTGGGCCGCCGTGCGATTGCTGAAAAGCGGAGGCAGGCACGCACACAGCGCTATTACTAAGGAGGATTTGCTCACTCGCATCTATCGCCGCATCATGACCCCGATGCTGCGCCAGCCAAGGGTCCGGTGGAGCTTCTTTGCCTTGATCGGCGTGCTCATGCTGGGTGCGTTCGCTCTGGTGGGATCGAAGGCCGTGATCGTCAAGATGTTGCCGTTCGACAATAAGAATGAGTTCCAGGTGATCGTGGACATGCCGACCGGAACTTCGCTCGAGCAAACGGCCGCCGTCGCGCGGCAGCTTGCGGACTACGGGTCGAAGGTTCCGGAGGTCACCAACTATCAGATCTACATCGGCACGTCGAGTCCGTACAACTTCAATGGACTCGTGCGGCACTACTTCAACCGTGCGCAGAGCTACCAAGCGGATATTCAAGTCAATCTGGCGCCGAAGGGTGAGCGCAAGGCGCAAAGTCACGATATCGTAAAGCGAATTCGCGGCGACTTGGTGGCTCTGGGAAAGAGCCTCGGCGCGCGAGTGAAAGTGGCGGAGATTCCTCCCGGTCCGCCCGTGCTGCAAACGCTGGTGGCCGAGGTCTATGGCCCTGACGAGACGACACGGCTCGATACCGCTCGAAAGGTCAAACACATCTTCGAAACGACCGAAGGCGTCTCAGATATCGACTGGTACGTCGATGACGATCAGGAGACCTATCGGTTCGACGTCGATGCGAAGAAGGCGGCTCTGGCGGGCATCGATGTCGCTTCCGTTAATCGGACGCTTCGAACGAGCCTTGGCGGCGCGCAAGTGGGCTTGCTTCACGATGAAGGCTCACGCGAGGATATTCCCGTTACCGTCAGGCTTCCCCGGTCCCAACGCAGCGGCATCGAGCAGCTCCAAAACCTGACTGTAAGTGGAATCCCCTTGATCGAGCTGGCGAAGCCAGTAAGGATCGCTACGGACAAGAGCATCTATCACAAGAACCTGTTGCCCGTGGTCTACGTTACTGGCGACGTCGTCGGGCGGCAAGAGAGTCCCGTCTACGCGATTCTGCAGATGAACAAGGCTTTGAACGCGCTGCCGGAGAAGGTGAACGTCCTCTCGACGCATCTTCCGGACGACACCAGCAAGCCCGCGATGAAGTGGGATGGCGAGTGGCACATCACGTACGAGGTCTTCCGAGACCTGGGCATCGCCTTCGCCGCCGTGATCGTGTTGATCTACATCTTGGTGGTCGCCTGGTTCCAGAACTTCACCACGCCCGTCGTGATCATGGCGCCGATTCCACTGACGCTCATCGGGATACTGCCGGGACATTGGATCATGGGCGCCTTTGTCACCGCTACCTCGATCATCGGTTTCATCGCCGGTGCGGGAATCATCGTGCGCAACTCCATCATCCTCGTGGATTTCATCGAGCTGCGCCGCAAGCAGGGATTCCCTCTGGAACAGGCAGTTATCGATGCCGGCGCCACGCGGTTTCGGCCGATGCTTCTGACTGCGGCCGCCGTCATCGTGGGCTCGTTTGTGATCCTGTTCGATCCCATCTTCCAAGGCTTGGCCATCTCTCTCATGGCCGGCGAAATCGCGTCAACCCTCCTATCCAGGTTCGCAGTGCCGGTGCTGTACTTCCTTTCTCAGAAGGGTAAGGACACCGTCGCTCCCCCGGAGGAGCGAGTCAATGAGCCGGAGCCCGCATTCGCCATGACATGATAGGGGCGTGCTTACCCAGGAAGCGAGAGTTCGCGCCTATGACCGCGTCATGGCGGAACACCAGGATGCCGTTTACCGGCAGATCGTGCGCGTCTGCGGCAATTATGACGACGCGCAAGACGTGCTGGTCGAAACGCTCCTCGCCGCGTACCGAGCCATGGATCAGGTTCGAGATCCGCAGGCGATGCGCGGATGGCTTGCGACGATCGGCCGGAGGATCTGCCGGCGAATGAAGCAGCGCGACGCCCTGGCCCCGATCCTCGCCCTGGATGGCGAACCCGCGATGAGTCCCCAGATCGAAGAGCAGATGGAGACGCGCAGGCTGCAGGACTGCGTGCAGGGCGCTCTCAACCTTCTGCCCTCAAGCTACCGGGATGCCTACATGCTGCGAGACGTTGAAGGGTTAACGGCAGACGAGGCCGCGAACCGGCTGGGAATCAATGTTCGCAACCTCAAGTCACGCCTCCACCGAGCCAGGAAGAAGATTCGAGAGGCGTTGGACGCAGGAATTTGTGGGGAGTCGGTCGAAAGATGAATCCCAAACCGAAAACCCACGCTCTCATGATTATGAAATCAATAAAAACGATCGACGGCCAAGTGCGGTTGGTGGTTGGAGTGCTCGTGCTCACCAGCGTTCTTCTCGCATGGCTCGTCAACATTGCCTGGCTTGGGCTCGCAGCCTTCGTGGGCTTGTCGCTAATCCTCGCGGCATTTAGCGGCGTCTGTCCGATGGAATCGTTCATCTCACGCTGTCCGTTCAACCCAAAAGGGGCTCAAGCGTGAGCCAGTATAGCATCGATCGAACCCTTCACTGTCCGTTCGGCGAAGCGATTCGGCAAGTTAAAGCCGCGCTTGTCGCGCAAGGCTTCGGAACACTCACTGAGGTCGATATTCAGGCCGCACTCCAAGCGAAGATCGGGAAACAGATCCCCGGTTACATGATTCTCGGCGTTTGCAATCCCCGGCTTGCAGCCGACGCAATCGAGGCCGAACCGAACATCGGAGTTTTCCTTCCCTGCACCGTGCTAGTCCGCGAGGACCCTGACGCGATCCGCGTAGCCGTTCAAGATCCGGGCCTCATGGCGCAGTTCACGGGCAATCCGAAGCTGGAGCCTTTGTCGAAAGAGGCTCGCGACCGAATTGAAGCCGCATTAGACACTCTTGCCGGCGATCCTCGCTAGAAACGGGCCGCCTCAGCGCGGCCTCGATTTCCACGAAGAAGGCTCTTTAGGAACACCACAGCCAACGGTCGTGCCGGTGTTTACCGTTTGATTCTGAATGCGGTTTACGCAGGGGTGTTAAGCGAACCCTCTCACTAGAAAAAGTCTAACAATTCCTTAACGTCCGAGCTGTTCCCTTTCGTGAGGAGCGATCCTATGAAAAAGGCCTTTACGCTAATTGAGCTTCTCGTTGTTATCGCGATTATCGCGATTCTCGCCGCCATTCTGTTCCCGGTTTTCGCGCAGGCCAAAGAGGCAGCAAAGAAAACGGCCTGTCTCTCCAACGTCAAGCAAATCGGTACCGCTACCCTGATTTACATTAATGACTACGACGATACGCTGTACGCTCATCGCTGGAACTGCGGAGGCGATGCCTCCAACAACTACGCGGCCGTGCAGGTCTGCTCCGACTACCTCGGCAACCAACCCAACGGTCTGAACGCAACCGCGCCGGATCAGGCGAGCGGGTTAGGCGGCGCAGTGAACATGCGAGAATTCTGGGTCTACATGCTGGCCCCCTATACAAAGAGCTTCCCGCTGTTCAAGGATTCCGACCAAGGCAACGCCTTTTACCCGGGAAGCGGGACCACACAGGCAACGTTCAAGGGCAACGGCGCTGCGACCGGCTTCAACTACGGGGGCCAAGACAGTTACGCCCACAACGACTTCTATCTCTCGCCCGCGGCCAGCACCACGGGTGGCGTGACGACGAACTTGCCCGCGCCTCCAAACACAAGTGCCATCCCGCGTATCGCAAGTACCATCATGATCGTGGATGGCAGTTCCTACGGAACGGGACCCGATGTGACTTCTTCGGCAGCGGGAGGGTCCGCTGGTCTGCAAGGGGAGTCTGGTCTGGTAGATCCAACCAAGCTGAACGGCAACGAGTTCACCTGGGCTACGGGAGGTACCGGCAACCCGGTTCCGTTCTACGCCCACTATTGGATGAACCAGGGAGGAGGCCTCGGAGGCGGTGTTGCTTGGACGTTCGCAAGCGACGGTAACACCTCGGGAGACTCAACTCCGCAGGAGGTTGCCAACGCTCTGAGCACCGGTGGCATCCAAAGTCGGCACGGTGGACACCTGAACGTTCAGTGGACAGACGGTCACGCTAAGAATCTGGACTGGAAGCAGACCGTCGGAAACATCTGCTACTGGACCACCGACGCAGACGGCGCTCACCCGAACTGTAACGGTTAGCCAGCACTATTCTAGCGGGAGTATCGCGAGATCCTCCCGCTAACCCCGCTTCGACAAGCGAACCGAGCAGTCGCCGTCCGCTCGCAGGGCGAGCTGTAACTCAAGTCGTTCGAAGTCCGCGACGTAAGTCGACGAGACGATCGTTTCCTGCTCAAAGTCGGAAAACAGGGATTCGACCGTGTGCCGGTGCTGGTCGTTCAACGAGCAGAACATGAGACCGTGAGGCCCTTCGGCGAGTGCAACGATGTCTGCCTCAGCCAGGCGCCGTAGGCAAGCCTGTACGTGACCTGACGATGCCTTTAGGGCCGATTGGAGGTCGCACAGGCACAAGGGGCCGCGAAGAAGACAGTGCAGGCAGCGCTGCGCGAATGGATCGTAGAGAGCCCTGACGAAGCGTTGAAGCCGATCCACTTATGTGCCTACCATCAAGTCCTGGCGCAACGGAGCGCACCAGCCATCCACTCGGCGACTGACAAGCTCGGCAAGTTTGTTATGGTCTTTCGTCAACTGCTCATCCCAATCTGCCGAATCCTTAAAAGTCTCGAAAACCGTCTCGACCAAGTCCGTATAACGTGGATGGACCTTGTACACGAGCCAATGGCCATGGCGACCCACCTTTATGATTTGCAGCTCGCGCAGCTTTTTCAGTATGCGGTTCAGCTTGCTTGACGAGCCCTGCAACGTTGCCATCAGTTCGCAGATACAGAGCTCACCGTCTCGCAAGAGCGACAGCACCCTCACCGATGAAGGATCTGCCAAGCACTTACCAAACCTCACCAAGTCTTCCATGAACGTCTTAACATCATGATATATCGAAAAATATCGAACTGTCACGATTTAGCTGTTTAACCCAGGTGAGACGAGAGAATCCCTCTTAGTTGATGCGGACTCAGAGCGCCGGCCGGTCGGAAGCGACAATGCCTGAAGGCATCGAGCCTGCACTAGAGCCTCTAGTTGACAACCCCCACTAGCCATTTGCAGCACTTCGGCTTACTCTTAGTGCAGCGCGGCGCGTTGCCGCCAGCATGACCATGACGGGCCTAACCTCTGCCGAAGCTGCCGAACGGCTCGCCCGCTTTGGCCCGAATGAACCAACTGCCAAACAGAGGGGAAGTCTGTATCTCGTCTTCGCTCCCTTGTTTGCGAACCCGCTGGTCATCGTGCTGCTGGTTTCGGCCATCGTTTCCGGCGCGATCGGAGATCTGGTCAACGCGACGATCATCTCCGTCCTGGTCCTTTCGTCGATCGCGCTCGACGCGATCCAGACGCTGCGTTCGAAGAAAGCCGTTGCCGATCTGGTGCGACAGGTCTCGCCGACAGCCTTGGCATTGCGGGATGGCCAGTGGGTCAGCATTCACCGGTCGGAGGTCGTTCCCGGAGACCTGATCAAGCTAGCCGCCGGAGACCTCATTCCTGCCGACGGGACGCTTCTAGAGGAAGAGGACCTTCACGTTCAAGAAGCCGCCCTGACCGGCGAGTCGATGCCGGCGGAGAAGGAGGTCGGGACGGGCGACGACCAGGAGAAGGTCTTCCTCGGCACATCCGTCGTCAGCGGCAGCGCCACCATGCAGGTGGAAAAGACCGGAACTCAAACCGAGTTTGGCGGCATCGCTGCGCGGCTCTCCGCCAAGGCGCCCGAAACGGAGTTCGAACGCGGACTTCGCCGCTTCGGCGGCCTCATCACCCGAATCGTTCTCCTGCTGATCGGCTTTACGCTCGCCGTGATGCTCGGGCTACGGAGGCCGCCCTTCGAGTCCCTGCTCTTCGCGGTCGCGCTCGCGGTGGGGCTGACCCCCGAGTTCCTGCCGATGATCACCACGCTCACGCTCGCCCGCGGGGCCATGCGTATGGCGAGAAAGAAGGTGATCGTGAAGAACCTCGCTTCCATTCAAAACTTCGGAAGCATGGACATCCTGTGCTCCGACAAGACCGGCACGCTTACGAAGGGCGAGATGACGTTGGACCGCGCGGTCGATCTCGAAGGAAAGCCCAGCGACGAGGTTCTCCGGTGGGCGCACCTGAACGCCTCGATGGAAACCGGCATCTCGAGCCCGCTGGACCAAGCGATCTGCGCTCGGCAACTGCCAGACGACGGTTGGAAGAAGGTCGACGAGATTCCCTTCGACTTCGAGCGGCGACGCGTCTCGGTCGTGGTCGAGAAAGAAGCTCGTAGGGTGCTGGTCATCAAGGGCGCACCCGAGAGCGTCCTTGCGATCTGCGAACCGTGTGGTTTGCTCAAGCTCGCGGAAGAGCTGGAAGCAGATGGGTTCCGCGTGATTGCCATAGCCACCAAAGACGTAGCCGTCCAGCGGGCCTACGGAGTTGAGGATGAAGCCGGCATGAGGGCGCTCGGCCTATTGGCTTTCATCGACCCTCCCCTAGAAGACGCGAAAGAGACCATCGAGGCACTGGCCCAATCCGGAGTCGCGATCAAGATTCTCACGGGCGACAGTGCGGCGGTCACTTGCCACGTCTGCCGAACCGTCGGCATCGACCCGGGCGAGGTGGTCACAGGGGACCAGTTGGACAAGCTGGGCGACGACGCCTTGCCGGCACTTGCGGAGAGAACGCTCGTCTTTGCGAGAGTCTCGCCGGCACAAAAGAACCGGATCATCCTTGCGTTGAAGGCTCGCAGTCACGTCGTCGGCTACATGGGCGACGGCATCAACGACGCCCCCTCGCTTCACACATCGGACGTCGGAATCTCCTTCGCCTCCGCGACCGATATCGCAAAGGACGCCGCTCAGTTCATCCTCGTCGAACGAGACTTGGAACTGCTCCATCAGGCGGTGATCGAAGGTCGAATGGCTTTCGGAAACGTGATGAAGTACCTGCTGATGGGCACCAGCTCCAACTTCGGCAACGTGTTCAGCATGGCCGGCTCCTCACTCTGTCTTCCGTTTCTGCCGATGCTCCCGCGCCAAATCCTGCTGAACAACCTGCTTTACGACCTGGCCCAGATCACGATCCCAACGGACCGGGTGGACGACTCTTACGCCCGCAAGCCCAAGCACTGGGATCTCGGGCTGATCAAGCACTTCATGATCTATGTGGGGCCCGTCAGCTCGATCTTCGACGTGATCACTTTCGTCGCGATGCTCAAGCTCTTCCACGCCGGTCCGACGGAGTTTCGAACTGGCTGGTTTGTCGAGTCGCTGGCCACACAGACCCTTGTCATCTTCGTGATCCGAACTCGAATGCTTCCTTGGCAAAGCCGGCCGAGCGCGGCTCTCACCTGGTCGGTCATAGCCGTGGTGGTGCTGGGAGCCGTACTCCCGTTCACGCCGATTGCTCGGCCCCTTGGCTTCGTGGCGTTGCCTCTCTCTTACTTTGCGTTCCTGGCGGTTGTGACGCTGCTCTATTTGGGAGCCGTCGAAGCGCTCAAGCGAAAGATCTTTGGCCGATTCGATGCGGTGGTTTGAGCTGGTCGAAGCCTAAACGGGCGGCGCTTCCGAGCACGGCGCCAAGGTTGCCTGAAGGATGTAAAGGTCACCCGTCAGGCCATCCTTGGCCCACTCCAGCTCCATTGATTTCGGGTGCGTGCAGGTGGTTGGGAAAGTCTGTGCGACGCGCCGAGCCGACGACGCGAGCTGCAGCACGTCGGCGTCGCTGATACAGAACTGTTCGCGATCGGCAGCCGCCACGTCCAGTAATCTGGTTCCTCCAGCGTTTGCCTCGTAGACGAGCTTCAATTCCTTCGGTCCCAATCGCCTGGAAATGATCTTGCCGTCCTTAACGGTCCATTCGTCGGTCTTGGTCACGCCCTGCATGACTGATTCGCCGATGCCATAGCTGCCGCTGATATCGACGGACTCCACTCCATCGGTACCACCGTTGAGCGTCCACATGGCGCCCGCGGCCGCCAAGTCTGAACGGACCATGGGTTGAACCGCCACCGATATGGACACGGACAGCGGGTCGATGGCGTTTCTCAGGTAGTAAAGCAGAGCGCGGTCGGTGAAAGCTGAGGCAAAGCAATGGTGCACCGCGGCAAACATTTCCGCCTTGCCGCGGATGTTCAGGAAACTGGTGTTCAGGCCCTTCGGCGTGTCGCCAGTTCTGCCCGGGACAATCGTGGAGGACCGCACGGCCAGCTCCGGCTCGCTGCCAACCTCTTGGCGCAGGTGCTCATACGCCCGTACGACCGAGGCTTTGAGATCGGTAGAAAGAGCGTGAGCGACCACAAGGTTCCTCGCTCTGCGACTAACGAGCCGCACTCCCACTCCACTTTCCGGCAGATTGCATAGCTCCTGCGACAGAAGGCACACCAGATCGCGGTTGGAAAGAAACTGCTGGTAGGCCGATAAGGTGGTTGCGAATCCAACAGGCACATGGATGCCCAGGTCCTCCTTGTGGTGGGCCAGCTCGCCGAGCCAGGCGTTCTTCGGGCCAACAAGGCACCGATCTGCGAGCCTTACTTCAGAGAGATCTACAACAAACGGAGAGGACATTTCAACGGAACCGCCAGCGGCCCCCTGCCGAAGCCGGCTCCGTGGAACCGTTATCGGCTTCAAGGCCAGTAATTAACGTTAATTCTTCTGAAAGAAGCGGCTCTAGACAAGTCGCGGTTTTGCCGTCAATGCTTCCCACTACAGGCCATATATCCAGGGTCCCCTGCCTTTAGGCCGTGCCTAACCGGTGCCGACGCAATGTTTAGGGCCCGACAAACGCAGCGTTGACCATCGTGTCGAACGTCTTTCGGACCACGTCGGAGTTGCCAAGGCCCTGCGACATGAAGACGGCCACGATTCCCCTCTCCCGGTTAGCCCAGAACTCTGTTCCAAAGGCGCCGACGTGGCCAAACGTGCCGATCGGCTTTAGCGCCATCATGCCCGAGCCGCTTCGGACGATCGAGAAACCGAGACCGAACCCTTGCGCATCGGAGTTGTCCATGAGCAGGTTGCCGGTCTGAACGGTCGTCATTGCCGCAATGCCGGCAGGAGAGAGCAGGCGGTATCCATGCGACTCCCCTCCCGAAGCGACGCACTCCAACAGGGTCGCCATGTCGCCGGCCGTCGAATAGATGCCTCCCGCGGGGTTCGCCAGCTTCGCGCCGATTCGGAAAGGGTTTTCCTCGACAGGCTTGAGCTGGCCGTCTTCCAGCGAGTAGGTGTAAGCGATTCGCGTGTATTGGGAAGGCTCCGCAAACAGGAAAGTGTCCTTCATGCCGAGCGGCGCGAAGATTCGGTCGTGGAGGAACTGCTGGAGCGAGGTTCCCGAAACGATCTCGACGATACGGCCGAGCAGAGCGAATCCGGGGCCGCTATAGGAGATCCTCTCTCCTGGATCGGCAATGAGCGGCTCTTTGGCGAGGAGCCGCGTGTATTCGGCCAGCGTGATCTTCCTCTTGGCGTCATCGTCCAAACCCGCCGGGTCGATCGAGCCGATTCCTCCCGTGTGGCAAAGCAGGTTCCGAATCGTGAGACGTCCTTTCATCGGACGCAGGCGGTCTCCGTCCTTTACTTTCGGGTGAGCGAAGTCGGGAACGAACTTCTCGACGGGATCATCCAGATTCAGGAGACCCTGCTCCGCGCACATGACCACCGCGATCGCGGTAACCGGTTTGGTCATGGACATGACTTGGAAGATCGTGTCCTTCCTCATCGGCTTGTCCGGATTCAGGGAAGCGTTGCCTTCGGCATCGAAGAGAACGGTCTTGCCGTCCCGCTTCACAAGTACGACGGCGCCAGCCACTTGATGCGCTTGGACAAACTCGCGCATTCGAGCTGGAATGGCAGCTAGCCGAGCTCGATCGAACCCTTCGAAAAGCGTTTGAGACATTGCGATGAGGAGGGGAAGGACAACCATGGTTCTAAACCTGATGCAGCGTGTCGAGAAGGGTCCCATCGACCCAGGTGACGACCCCGATTACTGGACCATCGGCAGGAAAGGGATCGGGTGGGCCTCCGCAAAGCTCCTCCGCCTCTGGCTTCAAGTCGGTCAAGGTGCGGATGGGCAGCTTCGTTCCGATGAGTCGCTCGAGGAGGTCCTGACGGCGGGGATTGACGGCGATGCCACGCTCGGTGACGACCGCGTCCACCAACTCTCCAGGGCCGCAAAACGTCGTGAGCCGGTCGCGAATGATTGGGACTCGGTTCCGAAAGGTAGGCACCGCCAGAATCGTGCACTGGGAAAACAGCGCGTCTTGCCAACCGCCAATCCCGTGCAGCATCTTGCCATCGGAGTGACTCACCACGTTCGCATTGAACTCGAGGTCCACTTCGGTGGCGCCCAGCAGAGCGCAGCCGAGGATTGAGGCGATGTTGCCCTTTCCGTGATAGTTGTAGCTGTTGAACGGGCTGGTCATGAGATGGTTCGGATTCTCGCGAATCGAGCGGACACCCTCCAGATCGAAGGTTTGACCGTCCAACACGTAATCGGTAAGGCCCTGTTCCAACAGCTCCACCACGAAGCTCGTGCTGCCTCCGCGGACAAACCTGGCTTTGATGCCTCGTTCCCGCATTGCTTTGCCGACGTACGAGGTGAACGCCAGCGAGGCGCCGCCCGCACCGGCCTGGAAGGACCATCCATCGTGCATCACCCCCGTCTCGGCGACGAACCGCGCGGCTAGCTCGGCGATCATCAGCCGTTCGGGGGATCGTGTGATCTGCGTTGTGCCCGAAACGATCTGGGCCGGGTCGCCGATCTTCTCGGAAACAACCACTTGGTCCACGTAGTTACCGGCGATCTGCCACGGCGCGCAGGGATATGGGACCAAATGGTCGGTTACGGCTATCACGTAGTTGGCGAACTGGGCGTCGGCCACCGCAAAGCCCAAATTGCCGCAGGCCGACGGCCCGAAGGCGCCGGTCATATTCCCAAATCGGTCGCACGAAGGCGCGGCGATCACCGCCACATCGATCTTCACGTCACCGTCTTGTACAGCGCGGTACCGGCTGCCATGCGATCGGAGCACGGCCCAGCCGCGCATCTTTCCGGAAGACGCATACTCGCCGAGCGGTCCGTTCAGGCTGCCTTCGATGTGATGGATGGTCCCGTCTTCGAGAAAGGGAATCAGCTCTTTGTGGACGGGAAAGACGGCGCTGGGAAACCAGACGAGATCCTTTACGCCCAACGCCTTGGCAGCCTCGAACAGCTGTTTTGCGACGAGATCTCCGTTGCGAAAATGGTGGTGGGTGGAGACGGTCATTCCGTCTGAAAGGCCCGCATTGTCAAGAGCCTTCACCAAGCTGTCGGCGGTCTTATCGCCATCCGGGCGAAACGCGGCACAGGTTCGGACCGGCGGCGCGTGCTGGTGCTCCGGGGGTCTCGCTTCCCCGATCCCCAGGTACGGCCGATCCGGGACCATCCTGCCTGCGGCGTTCCTAGTCAACGGCTTCCTCCAAGGCACGCCTGGCGCGTTCGTAGACCGGTGCGTCGACCATCTGGTCCTGGACGCTGAGCACCCCGCCACCTTCCTTCTCGAACGCCTCGACGATCGCCCGTGCCTGCTCACGTTCTTGCGGCGACGGCGCGAACGCCCGGTGGGACGGCGCGATCTGACGCGGGTGGATGCAAGCGACTCCGGCAAAGCCTCGCAACCTGGATTGCAGTGCGTACTGGTACATCCCTTCTTCGTCGTCTACCTTCGAAAAGACCGACGCCAACGGCTGCACGCCTGCCGCTCGTGCCGCGTTCACAACCCGGCCTTGCGCCCAAGCGCTCTCTTCGCCCGTGGCCGTTCTCTGGGCGCCGATGTCGCGGACGTAATCCTCCAACCCGATCGCCATACCCAAAATCCGCGGCGAACTCGATGCGATTTCGAAGGCTCGCTCGATACCCAACGCGGACTCGAGTATCGGAATGATCCGAGTTTCGGTCGGACCCAGCAGGGCGGCGATCTCCTGGATCGCTTCCGGGGATTCCACTTTCGGGATGAGAAAGGCATCGACGCCTTGGCCGATCAGCGCTCGGGCGTCTTCGATTCCGTTGATGCGGACGAACCGCAGGGTGTCCCCCCAGGCAAGAGTGTTGAGGGCATGGGTCACCAAGACTCGCGCAGCGAACTTTTGGTCCACGGCCACGGAGTCCTCCAAGTCCAAGATGATTGCGTCGGGACGATACAACGCCGCGTTCGGGAAAAGCTTCGGCGTGTTGCCGGGCACGTAGAGGCGAGTTCGAAGGCGCTTCAGTTTGAACGAGTGGGCACGAGCCCCGAGAGGAGGAACTTCCACCGAGAGATGGGCCGAGAAGCCTGCGACAAGCCGTGCCTGAAGCACGAACGGCAGCGCGCCGCCATCGCGAACCAAGAGCTCGACTGGAGGGTTGCCAAACATGGCCGCCGCCCTCTCGATCTGCCCTCGAATTCGACTGCCGTACATCGGCTCGACGTCGCTTACAAGCTCGAAGCGAAATGAGGGCGCGTCGGAGACGGTCACCTCGGCATCGCCTCGGACGCCATTTCCGTAAGCGCCCACAACTGTCATTGCCACGCCACCGGAAGCCAGGCCGACCGCCACGCAGAGTTGTGCCGCCCCCCTGCTTCCGCGTAGGGTAGGAACCGGACGGGACCCTCTCCCGGAAGCCGCAGCTCCACGACGGGGCCAAACAGTCCGGACTCATCCACTACGCGGACTCGCGAAGTTGGGAATAGCTGAGGCAGGCGCTGGGTCTCGTCGGCGCGGTAGCCGTCGACAAGCCCGGTCGCGTAGACGTACGGGCCCCTCGAAACAAAGACATAGTCTTGCCGCACGATCTCCTGTCCGTGGTGGTCAAGCGTGTATGTGAACGGGTGGACCTGCAGCGGCTCATCCAGTTCCCACGACAGGTGATCGCCGTCTCGCCAGGTCCTCCTCACGTTTGCCTCGGGCGAGATCGACTTGAACGTGCAGCCGTTTGGCGCCCGCAGGCTCACAGACATTTCCATCGGCTCCGGCATTTTGACTGTCAAGGAGCCTTCTTCCTGCACGACGGTGACGCTGTGCCCGCCCACGGTGAGGTGTGACTCGGAAGGGACTAGCAGGTTGACGGAAATGCCGTCGTCGGTCGCGGTCACGACCATTTCTGCCGACTCCTCCAAGGCCATGGCACCGCTCGACTTGCAGCATGCCCAGTGATAGGTGTTGTTGCGCCTCCCGTTCGGGAAGGTGAAGTAGCACCAGTCCCGGCCGTTCTCGTCGATCGCGCCCAGGAGACCGTTGCGAAAGGCTCTCTCAAACTCCGAAACGTAAACCTCTTCACCGGTCAACAGGAACAGTTCGCGAGAAAGGCTCATCCAGGTCGCGGTGGAGCAGGTCTCCACGAGCCCGTAGGGACTGAAGAACCCTCGGACGTTAAAGACCTCCTTGTGCCCTGCCATGCCTCCCCAGGGTCCGCCGTAAGGTGTGAGATGGTTTGCTCGGACGTCTTCGTAGATGGCCCGAGCGGCATCGAGCCACTCACTCCGGCGCTCCGCGCTGTAAAGCGCGACGAGGCCCTTCACCGCCCAGAGCAGCTGATAGATCTTTCCCGTGCCGATTGTCGCGACGTCCGGGTCGGCGCCAAGCAGCCTCAATCCCTTGCACTCGGCCTCCTTCAGAACCTGCTTCGCCAGGTCCAAATAGCGATTGTCGGAGGATGCATCGGCCAGCTTCGCGAGGGGTTCGAGGATCACGAGCGCGCTCAGGCCCGCGTGATTGCCTTGGTCCAAAACCGATCGGCCTCGGAATGTCCTCAGCCAAAGCTTTCCAATGCGGAGGGCTATCTCTTTTGCTTCGCCACACTGCCTGTTGGCAAGCAGCCCGAGAACTAGCCAGCTATGGATCCAAAGATCCCAGGTTCGGGCGGAACTCGCCTCAGGGTGGGTGAATCGGGCACTGGAATGGCTGGCGTAAGCTCCCAGGTAGCCGGTCTCCTCCTGACAGGAGGAGAGAAAAGTGATCACTGTCTCGATTTGATCACGAAGCTCATCCGATTCGGTTCGCCGAAGGGCCGCCGCGGCTGTGACGAGCCATTTGCCGACGTGCTCTCCGTACCAGTCTCCCGAGCAACAGCGCTCTCGCTCCTCCGGGTCAAAGAGTGGCAGAGCCTCCTGGATGAACGGCACGACCCTTTGGCGGAAGCTGAGGTCGACGATCTCCTGAATCGGTCCAGGACCCCACTGCGTGCGGTGAGCGAGGCGGTGCGTCACGCAGGCGAGATCCTGGGCGTTCCCGCTCCCAAACAGCCTGCCTCCACGATGAATCCAAACGCGCCGCTGACGAGCGGCCTCTCCAAATCCACCGCCGAAATCTTCAGCTTGCCATCGATCCAGGCGCGCAGCTCGTTGCCTCTGGCCTCGAGTTCCACATGGTAATCGTGGAACGGTTCCCACATAAAGGAGGTCGTGGCAAGCACCCGCCGGCCATCCAGCACTTTCTCGAGGCGAATCTCGCCCGGATCGGCGAAGGTGAGCGAATAGTATCGCCGGAGCCCCTGTACCCGGATCGCGAACCCGGCTGAAACTGCCATCTTCGGAGTAAGGCGTGCCTCGATCCGATAGTCTTCCCACTCCCGGCACCCTTGTGTCAGCAGCCCGATCCCTTCGTTCTGGCTGAGCATCTCATACTGGTCCCGGACGAATTCAAACCGGTCGATCCCCTTCGCCCAAGCCCTCGCCCACATCGTGCCTTCAACGGCTGGGAATTCCGCCGTAGGGATTCCATCCCAGGTTAGGAAATCCAGCTCCACGCTTCCCCTGTCGATCTGCAGCCCGACCTCCAGGATCGGGTAACCACCGACGTCTGGGATTTGCCACTCGAACGCGGCCGCCCCTTCCGGCTCTACCGTCCAAAGCGGCCCATCAAGCAGAACTGCCGAATCTTCGGGACCGTAGGTGCTCAAGAAGAGCCGACCCGAAGACCGCTCAGGCCCGCCAACCAACTCGGCCGTAAGAGTCTGCCCGGGATAGATCGTGGGGTTGGCAACCAGGACGTAGCCGGTCTTCATGTCTTTGGCGTCTGGAGGAATGAAGGTGGGCGTTGCAACGCGCGCAGGCCACGCGAGAGGCTTGATCTGCAGCCGGCCAGAGTGGTTCTCGACGAGCGCCTCTTCCGAGCGCCAAGACTGCACGCTTCCCGGCAATGAGAAATGGAAACGCGCGCCGTTCTTGGGGGCCAACGGCTGAAATCCGGCAAGTGCTCTGCCCGCGTTGGCAACTTCGATCGTTTCGCGAGCGGCGTCTGTGATCGACCTTCCGCCGTCCATGGAGGGCAGGAAGAGCTGATCCGCCACGGGCGCCCTCCAGTTCTTTCCGCTCAAGCCCTCCAACCCGTTTCGCACGCCCAGAATCGCGCCGAGGTTGCCGGAGTTGCAGTCAGTATCCCAGCCGCAGGTGTTGACGATCGACAAGGAGCGGTCGAAGTCGCCCTCGCCGTGGAGAAGGCTGAGGATGATTATGCCGTGGTTGGGGATCAGATGGCAGTTGCCGAGATACTTGTCGTAGCCATATCGTTCTACCAGCCTCTCCCGGTTGGCTCGCCAGTCTCGATCCATCGCGTGCCACTGCCGGATATCGTCGATCAGCTTTCGAACCGTGCAGTCTGGAGGGATTAGTGAGACGGCTCGGTCCAGCAGCCTATCGAGGTCAATTTCGACAAACGCCTCCGCAACGAGTGCCGCGATCACCTGTGCGCCATAGATGGCCTCGCCGTCATGGCTCACGGAAGCTGCCCTCCGTGCGAATTCGGCGGCCTTGGTCGGATCGCCAGGGCAGATCATGCCCCAGCCGTCGATAAAGATCTGCGCGCCGATTTGCTCCGCCATGATCTTCGTGTTCAGCTCCATGGAGCCGCTCTTTGGCGCAGGTACTCCGTGCTTGAGCCGCAGGTAGGCCGTGTGTTCCGTGGAATTCCCCATCCCGCCCCACCAGAGAATAGTCGTGCGCTCGATCAGGTAGTTCAGCCACGTCTGCCCAATCTGCTCCGCAGTCAGGTTTGGATCGTAATCGTTGTCCTGCAGGGCTCGCAGGAAGGTGAAAGTGCCTGAAATGTCGTCGTCTGTGACGATCAGCCGCCGGCCGCGCGCCTCGTGGATGTAGTACTCGATCGTCCCGAACTCCTGCACGATCCTCTCGTAGGGCCACGTCTCGACCGGTCGCCCGAGGTAAACGCCGATCAACTTGCCCAGCACGCCCGCGTAAACCCGCTCCAAGTAGCCAGGGTGTCCCGCGTCGGCGATTGCGGTCCACCTTCGAGGAGTTTCTTTCGAGAAGGCGCGAGGTTCTGTCGATTCGATCATGATTTCTTCAAGAGAACGAAGGCGATGGGTTTGGAACTGGTCTTCAGCTCCACGCGAACCGTGATGGCTTTGCCTGCCCGGTCGGCGGCCTTTAGAGCATCGATGAGAAAGCTTGGAGGCGAGTCGATCCTGAGCGTGGCATCGAACGACCGCTTGAGCGGAGTGCCGGGGAGTATTGTGGCTCCGTTGGGCGCAGGACCGTTGGCTTTGAGCTGGATCAAGATCTGCAGGCTTCCCACGTTTTGAAGCGACTTGGACTGCCCGTTCAGGTCTCGCACGGGATTTGCCGATATCGCTTTCTTGACGTCTTCCTCAATAGGGGTACGGATCGGGTCGGGAAGGTCGGCCACCTGCGCCGTTGCCACAGGTTTGCCGCCGATCACCTGAGCTTTCAGTTCGAAGTCCTGAGGCGGCGCGAGCGGGCTGGCGGCTCCGTTCGTCCCCGGCGACTCTTGAACCGATGTATCGACCTGGACCTGCGACACATCGTCGATCTTTAGAGGCAAGTCGTCTCGGAACTGAACGGCGTGGCCCGCCAATCTCGCCGCGACGTCCTTGCGAATCTCCGGGCCGAGAACTTGATGGCTCAAGAGCGGCCCCTGCGATGCCGTGGCTCGAAGGACCGTCCCGG
>DASZPA010000173.1:0-13913 GCA_035550555.1 Fimbriimonas sp. | reverse complement strand
CCGATGCTCCTGATTCGGGGTTTGGAATTCTTTCGATATTCCGCGAACCGGAGACGCCTAGGTACCCGTGCAGCTTAGCGAATCCATCTCAGCCAGATACTTTAACCTCGCTTAAGCAATAGTGTGTTCCGGGCTGGCAGTGATCCCTTGTTAAGAAAGTGTTAAGGAGCCGTCATTTTGAAGCGATGTCATGTCTTGTCGCTTGCAAGTGGTGAAAATCTAACAGGCGTCGGCTTTCTGAATCAAGACTGCTTCAGAGGCAGCAATAGGCAGTAGTATCATAGAGAAAATACTGGTTTCTTTTCGTTAAATAGCAACGAGTAGTTGGCTGTTAAGCGTATCGATATCGCGTTCGCTGCAGCTCAACGCGTTCTCTTCGACCGTTTTGCAGAGGCTGAGGATGGATTCCCGTACTTCGGGCCACATGTGAGCTAAAGCGATGGTTCGTTTCAAATCCGGAGACGGGCTCAAGGAGGCATACAATATGTTCTGCCTCCATTCCTTGATGGTGGAGCAAGCCCAGCTTGAAGCCGCCCGATCTCTATCGCCAGGCGACGTGGATAACGCCAGCCATGACCGTGAGTTTCTATTCGAGGAAATCTCCAAACTCGATGGGGATCTTGAATTGGACTCGGCCGAGTCAAAGCTGGGAGAGCTGCTGTCGCGTTTGCAGGAGCTATTCGATTCGTCTTGCGGATCCGGCTTCCGCCGTGTATTTGCTCTGCGAGGATTCATAGAGCTAAAGTGTCAGGAAGCCTCTAAGGACACAGTCGCGGCATGTGGTTGTGTGACGAGCAACTCCTGGGCTCGACGCACTGCTTCGGCAAGGCTTGGAAGGATGTTGGCTTCTCCAATGTGGTGGTGGAACTCGGCCCTGCTGAGGAGGCGGCTTGGTTGGTCACGAATCCCGCAGAGGAGTAGAGTGCGGCCGGTGGCATGAAGTCGGTCTGCCAGCTCCTCTAGCGCATTAAGCCCCGTGCCGTCGATAGCGTTCATATTGCGAACGCGAAGCAGCACTACCTTTGGCAAGGAATCGAGGTCATCCGTGATCACCGAAAGCTTGTCGGTTGCGCCAAAAAGGAATGGGCCGTGAATCCGGTATACAGCCACTCCATCGGGGATCGGGTTCAGCTGAAGACTGTGAGCTTCACCGATTCGAACGTACTCGTCGGTCACCCTCGCGACACTTGTGGTCTCCGTGACGCGCCGGATGTAGAGCAAGGCAGCGAGGATCATTCCGGCTTCCACAGCCACGGTTAGATCGGCAAAGACGGTGAGGGCAAAGGTGATCAGCCAGACGGCAGCGTCGGCCGGCCCGAGCTTGACGATGCTTGGAATCTCTCGCCACTCACCCATGTTGTAGGAGACCACGAACAGAATCGAAGCGAGAATGCAAAGGGGAATGTGCTTGGCAAGCGGCGCTGCCACCAAGAGAATCACGAGAAGCGTCAGCGCGTGAATCATGCCCGCGACAGGCGTCTTGGCGCCCGATCGGATATTGGTGGCGGTGCGGGCGATGGCGCCGGTGGCCGGAAGTCCGCCAAAGAGTGGCGACAGCACGTTTGCTATGCCTTGGCCGAAGAGCTCTACGTTGGGATTGTGTCTGTCCCCAGACATTCGGTCGGAAACGACGGCGGACAGGAGCGATTCAATCGCTCCGAGCATCGCAACGGTCAGCGCGGGACCGAGTAGTGGGAGGAGTAGGTCCGGCCGAAATGCCGGCAGGTGGAGCTTGGGGAGGCCGGCCGGTATTCCTCCGAACCGGGTCTCGATGGTTTCAATGGGCAGTGCCGCCACCCAAGCGATAGCCGTACCACCTACCAGCGCCAAGATCGAGCCCGGAACCCTGGGAGTGAAGCGAGCCATCGCGACGATCAGCAGCAACGCCGCGACGCCCATGAGGGTGGCGACATTCGATAGCGTGCTCCAGTGGGAGAGAAGCGCGCCCATACGGCCGAGGAAGTCGCTCGGAACGTGCTCGACCCTCAGTCCGAAGAAGTCCTTGATCTCTGTGCTGGCGATCAGCACGGCGATGCCGTTCGTAAAGCCGATGACAACGGGCCGAGGGATGTACTTGACCGCAGTTCCAAGTCCAGTAACACCCAAGGCGATGAGGAAGACTCCCGCCATCAGCGTGCACATGAACAGTCCATCGAGCCCGTTCTTCTGAACGATGCCTGCGACCACGACGACGAACGCCCCCGTCGGCCCTCCAATCTGGGTGGTGGAACCACCGAGTGCTGAGATAGCGAACCCCGCGACTACGGCACTGTAGAGGCCCGCCTGAGGCGAGACCCCGGAGGAGATTGCAAAAGCCATCGCCAACGGAAGAGCAACGAGCCCAACCGTGATGCCGGCAATAAGGTCATGCGTGAACTTGCCAACATCGTAATCTCGAATCGCCTCAAAGGACTTGGGAAGGAAGGGCGGCGTCGAACTGGCGGCCTTCACTCGCTCATCCCTTGAAGCATTGCAAGGGCCTCTTCCAGGTGCTTCTGGAAGTAGTGCTTCATCGAGTCAAGAACTTCGGAAAGGAGCGGGTCTCTCAATTGGTAGAAGACCTGGTTGCCTTCCTTGCGATTGAGGACGAGCCCCTTCGCCCTGAGTACGGAAAGATGCTGAGACAGGTTGGCCGGCTCAACGGGGATTTGCTCCAAGAGACCACCGACCGACAGCTCTTTCCCGCGGAGGCATTCCACGATGTGGATGCGTGTCGGATGTCCAAGCACCTGGAAGACGTCGGCTTTGAATCGTCTGAGGGAGTCGGCGAGATTGCTTTCCAATGGTGCTTGAACCGAGCTTCTACGCGACATTCCTCAAGTATATTCGAAATATCGAAAGTTCGATTATATTTGACGAATCTTATTTGTCGTCGAGTCTTTGCGTTGAAATAACCAGGCTCCGAAGGTATCTAATGGGCTCGTGAAAGAAGAGCCTTCGCCATTTGTTGGGTTATGTAGTGGCCAGTCACTCGCACGCCTTTTCCATGCCTTTGTTGTCAGACCAATCCTCTCTCTCGCCAAGATGTGGACTGAGCGTTCTTGATGCTCGAGGGCTACAGCGATCGGAAGATCGCACAGATCAGTCGCTTCCGCGAACATCGTCAAGTTCCTAGGTATTGCCGACTATTTTTGGACTGGTTGGCCTTCGCCGCCGCAAGAAGTGCTTAGCGCAAATAACATCCCCAAAGGGCTTTTCACTCCGGGATCCACGAGAAGCTGCGGAAGTGAGGGGGCACCCCGTGTCCTACGTATTCTATGCTTTGCGGTCTAACCGGCCTTCCCGGACACAGGGGCAACGCCTACGGGAATTAGAGGGCGACGTTATACCGCGACCGCAGCCTCAGGCTGCATCGCGCTCGTCTGAATCAGCCCAGCTTCATCGAATTCGGACATGACTTTGGTCAACCGATCTATGTTCATTTCAAGCCCGATCAAGCTTTTGCCAAAGCGCCGGAAGATAAAGACAGGTAATAGCGAGCGATTGGCAGACCGGGCACGCATCAAGAACCGTGTGCTGCCATCCGGCTCCTCCATAAGCTCATACTGCACCCAGATTGAAGGCAGAAACCCGGGGCGATGATAGCAGTAGCAGAGGCCGAACTCAAAGGGGCGGAAGTTGACGTGTCGGACAATTCGCCAAAAACCGCTATGACAGCAATGCGCCTCGGCGCCGGCAGAGAATCGGCCGTGTTTGTTGCGCACGTTCTTGACGTAGCGCATAAGGCCTTGCCAGCGAGGGCGTTTCTCTGCGTCCATGATGTACGCCCAGACCCGCTCACGGGAAAACGGTATCTTCGCGTCAATTTCAAGGTCCGCTTCTTCTGACGAGATGCTCTGTGGCGCTTCGCAATTCATGGCGATGGCGTCTGGCAGGGAGCAATAGGCGGCGTTGACCTTCCCAAAGTGCTCGTAATTCAGCGTCACTTGATGGAAGTAGTCGGGCCAGCCAGTGCGTAGGAGCGCAGGATGCGTGAGCAGAGCGTACGCGCTTCCATCGACGTCGTTCTTGAGCATACGGTGCGCAAGAATAACGTCTGGCCCAGTGAGATCTAATTCGCCACGGCTTCCTTGAGCGACCATAAAGCTTCCGAAATGGCAAACGAACTTCAAGTCGAGCTTGCCGATGCCCCTGCAGGCAGCGCAGTCGCAGGTGGAGTTCTCCTGCATGTACTTCGTATAGTCACAAAACTCGTCAAAGCATGCTTCAAAATGATCTAGTAGGCGATCACTCTCGGGCAAAGCTACTTCGGGCACAAAGTACAGAACAGCATCACCTTCCGATTTCACGTACTTGTACGGATGGCTTGCATTCTTCTTGATCAGTTCAATGAGGTTGCTGATCACAGCGGCGCCGTGGTCGATCTCCACGTCTCGAAGAAACTTGGTGTAGCCGCTGATATCGGCAATGATAATGAAGCCGCGTTCTTCCCGCATCTCTATGGCAGTATAAGATGGTTTAGACCTTCAGGTCGTTAAGCTGGTCGGTGTTACCTATCTGTTGGGCCGCACAGATTCCCTATGCCTCCAGGGTCCGCTTGCTCTTCTGGCATGGCAAAGAGCGAAGGAAGGCGAATTGAGGCAGCAGGTGTGGTGGAATCAGCTTCGGTTTCTGCACCGTTATTTGTCCATTGAATCCGACTTGATCTTCTCTTGAGGCACCTGGACCTTGATGCTGGCGATCAGAGCGGCTAGAAGCGCCATGAAGGGACTCTATCACTTTCGGCCGGGGGAGATCACTGTTTGCTCAGCATTGGATTAGAGCTTAAGGGTGGGCGAGTATTGGGGTCTAAGGTCTTTCGAGACCCCTAACCATCGACAGACTTGTCATCACACCTCGCGCCCTCAGGTTCTTTCTTGCTTCACTTGAGGCTCCGCTATACTAAACTGAGTCGCTATGGGAACCAAGTCGGCGCCTGGTCCTGGCCGTTTTGTAGTAGTTTCGCCTGCTCTGCTGCTTTTCGCTTGCATGGAGGTTGGTGGATGCGGCGGATCTTCGAACGGATCGGCAGCGTCTCAGTCGAAGAATCAGAAGCTGGGCAGTATTTCGGTTGGGTACCAGGGCGATGTGAAGCCGGCGACGCAGCTCTCTGACGGCAATCTGAGTGTCGTCGGCTTGGCTGGCGCCGGGTTCACTTACATCGACTTCTATCCCGCCCAAACTCTGGCGAGCACTTCCATCGCGTACAACTACGGTGACCAGACCTTCTGCTATAACGTCGGCACGGGGCAGAACAGCCAGGTAACTCATTCAATCGAGGCCTACAACCCGCCCTCTTGGACTCCAAACCAGATGATCCTCGCCGAGGAGCAGGGTGACGACGGAAACGACCGGGTGTTCCTGCAGTACGCCGATGGCTCCGGTCTCACCCAGGTTGGCGGGCCCAGCGGCACGGTTGCCTCGTTCCCCGTGATGTCACCGGACGGAACCCATGTAGCCGGTTTGGACAGCGCAGGCAATTTGGTGGTTGAAAGCTCCGGCGGAACCGGGCCGACCCAGTTGGTTCCGGCGAGCTCGACCCCGGGCGGACCCGCATGGATCAACAATGCGTCTCTTATTTTTGGCCTCGGGAGCTCAAGCCCGCAACTGTATACGATTTCGATAGGCGGCGGCGCGCCGCTGCTGTTCCCGCGATCTGCGGGAGGGTTCAGCAATTCGGACCCGTCCGTCTCGTCAGACGGTAAAAACGTGGTTTGGGCGGTCGGCACCGGATCGAGCTCAAGCATTCGAATGAGTGGGCTGGGGGCCGGCGGCCTCGAGATCGACCTTACGCTCAACGACTTCCGCGACAGCCATCCGTCCTTTTCGCCGGATGGCAAGACGGTCGTCTTTAAGCGATCGACCGGAACGAAGGGCGACGGAGTTTCGGGGATTTATACGGTTACGACAGCGGGGACCGGCGTCCAGCCCCTGGTCCTCGAGGACTCTGGGGAATTTCAGGGCATGGCGAATCCTGCTTGGTCCGGGTACGCCAAGTACCGGCGATTCATCGGCTCCCACGGCGCTTTCGGAAGCGCCTCCTCCGGCTTCCTGTATGGGCTGTTGGGCTCTGTGTTTGCGAGCTTCGTGAGCTTCGTCGCCAACACCCCGTCCACTGCGACCATTACTCCGATCTCGAGCGGCGGCCCGCCCGTGGCGACCCTTTCCGCCGACCAGATCACCCGGATCGTCTACTGCAACGGCTACAACCTTCCCGACACGACGATCACGCTTACCGGCGCCAAGAGCGCGATCGTCTCGTTCGATCCCACCACGGGCGCAGTCAATACGGTCGCACCGTTCGCGGCTACCCAAGGCGCCGCCGTTTCGAGATCGACGGAAGCGGGCCGGTTGGCTTACAGAGGCAAGATCTTGGGAGTGTACGACCGGACGGGCAAGAACCTCGCTCCACTCGGGGCATCGGAGATCGATCTAGACGCCAAGACGGGAAGACTCGTCGGCTGGCGGTAGTAGGGATCTGGGGGATCCTGAATCGCTGGCGAGGTTCATATAGATGGTCCCGAGGATGTTGCGCTGTTGCGGCTCCAGCGGATTGCGTAGCAAGTAAGTGGCTCAAAAGGGCTCTATCCAGGCATGCCCATCCAAAGGCTTGCCCTGGACGAAGCCTTTGGCCTTGCCGCACACTGGGCATAGACGGCCGTGTCGATTGATGAAGCCGCATACGATGAAGACGTTCCGGCAGAAGGGGCACAGAAAGGCCGCATTGTTGCCATACCAGTCTTCGTGCTCTCCGAGGTGATTTGGATCTAACTCCCGCTTCATCAGATCATGCTCTCGCCTTGGGAACAGGCACTAGACTTTTGGCTTCGCCTCTATACTGTAGGTACTTTGAATAAGCTTTGCGGATGGCGATGAATCCTGACCCGAAGACGCAAAACAAGCCGAAGTAGCTTTATTGAGGCCGTAAAATCAAAGGCATGCTACTGGTTCTCCCCGTTTGCGGAGTGCTCACCGTCGGAGCGCAACAAACAGCGACTCACCATCGGCGGGCTGGCTTTGATCCAACGGGCATGGGAACAAACTGACCCTCGTTGGCCTGTCCCGCGCCCATCTCGTGGATACACCGTCGTCTTTTATCACGATCACCGGTTTCTATTTCACTGGCAGGCGGGGACTTGGAGGCAGCATGGCAACACCGTTGTCTTAACTGCACCGGGAATTTCAACCCTTTGGCGTGGATTTAGATGCGGCAAAGTCGTCAACGGCCATTCGGTTTTGACTTTAGACTTCGACACCAAGAAAGAACACCTTCTTTGGACTCTCCAAAACCACGGGATGACCGTTCCCTTCACGACCTACTTTACGAGGGTCAGGAAATAGCATCGGACGCTTCGTGATCTGATCCTTGCGGTTTTCTGGCACTTTCGGCGAACATCGTTCGGTTTGTCAAGTGCATATTTCGCGAGACGAACGAGTTGCGAACACTGCTCGTGCCGAGCAATCCCACCGGGATGCTGATGGAGGATGCTGGCCGAATCATGAAGCCAGGAGAACTGAAGGGAGAGCTAGAGCCACTCTGACGCCGTGCCCTGGAATTCACGTCGGACGGCTAGAACCGACTGAAAGGCAATCTGTCCGGCTTCAACTCGCGTCAGAGCAAAGCTAAGCGTCACCGAAGCACCGATGAATTCAGCCGCCGATTACAAGAGAGACTGCATTTGTGTGACAGGTGCCGTCCTCTGCGTTAGAGGATCGAGCAACTGGTTACAGGTCTGGCAGCAAAGAAGCCGTTGCCAAGTCGCGACCTTAACTGGGTACATGGCACGAGCTGGCTGGTTTCTACGGAATGCGTCGACAGCGTAGACCGTCACGACGATGTTGGCCGCGAAGACGAAATCTGCCTCTATAGTCTGGCCACGTATTTCAAGGAATGCACCCGCAATTGCCATCAAAAGAATCGAGGCCAAGATGGTGACGACCAGCTTGGCGGCGGTTGGACCAGGGAATAACGGCCTCGCAAGTGCAACCCGCAAGGGGTTTTGCCCTGGACCCGCCAGACTGGGCACCGGTACAAGTGTGTTCGACCCACAAACTGGGCACGTTGCGCCCCGAACCGGAGAACCTTGCGTCTGAAGCACGAGACTGTACCTCTTGAGGAATCGAGCGCAGTTTAACACTTTAACGGCTTGCTCGGTGGCAGGGAACGCCTTGGCTAAGCCAGCAAGGCCGAACCCTGACTCCGTCGCATCTCCTCCGTCTGGGCCATGGGGTCGGGGTTGGGTCATGGGGTGGTCGCTTTTGGTCGCAAATTAGCCGTCCGTTCTTGCCATCTGAGAGGCCTCAAGCAGTCGGATTCCCGTATCAACGAGAACGCCGTGGAGAATCGCCGCCTGCCTCGCGTTCTGTCGCGTCAGCCAAGCTGGATCTCGGAAATGCGTCTGCTGAGACATAAGAGTGGTTAGGATCTCGTATAGGCACTCGTACAGCAGTTCGCCAAACTCAAACAGCACTTCGTGGGGACGATGCAAGTGCGTCTCACGATGATTGAACAGCCCTTACTGTTCCCGGCGATTCTTAGCTAGAACCATATTGGGCCGAGTTCGTCTCGTTCACCCGTCCGCGGTTCAAATCCAACACACTGAGCCTGTCCACGTAAATAACGGTCGCCAACCTCGGCACATATCGCCGCATCGACGAAATCCTTCCATTCTCTGCGATGGGCATAGGCTGCCAAGAATCTTAGCGGCAGTTCGACCCTTGAGCCTGCCAAGGACCGAGTGGCGACAGTTGGAAACGTCTCAATCAGTGTTACTGCGGGCAGTCTTGCAAGGGAACGCCAGAGTTCTTCGCCATGCTGCATCCACTCGGCCGGCTCATGGGTGTTTCTGCGCGTCCATTGCACGCGAAAGCCCCGTCGATGCAACTGCCGTTCAGCGAGTCGCGTTGTTTCGCCGATAAGCTGGCACTTGGGTGGGCAGTCAATGGCTACCAGGATATCGCGGCCAAGGTTCGGGAATAGAGCTACTACTTCGGAAACAGTTAGGCAATGCTTAATTCCCCGGATCTTGCCCGAGTTCGGGATCATGTTTGCTAGGTGAAAGCCCTTTGAAGAGCCTGCAACATCTATTCCAACGATCAATTTCGTCCGCATGTCAGACCATTGTCCTTTATGCCGAATCGCCGAGAGCCGTCAGTTCTCCTCCGGTATGGACTTCGTTGGGGACATAGGGTCGGGGCCTAGACATGAGGTTGCCACCGTTTTCCCGCTCTTTAAGAGGCTAAATCGTGGTTGGATGGCTCGGAAGAGGCAACTTTAATTTGACCTTTATTGCAGTTAAGAACTAGCAGAGCTGATTCGGCTTCGGGAGGTCTTAGAGCCCTTCTTGGATAGGGTTTCCGGTTCTATCTCCTCCAGTTGGGACTTCGCCCGGGACATGGGGTCGGGGCCTAGTCATGAGGTGGGCGCCAGCAATCACACAAGCTCTCCCCTTTCGCGGCTTCCGTCATCAGGCTCCGCGCTCCTAACCGCCGGCTAGGAGCGCCAACCATTTTTTGGGTGAGCTTCTTCACACCAAGAATACAAGTCGGCGATCGTTCCTGAAGTATTTACAAGCTTCGACACCGAGCCATTCAAGTCTGGGATTATCTCCGAGGTGACGGCAGCAATTGATTGCGAAACAGTCTCCCCTTCAACGACGATATAGTTGGAAACATTCGCCATTTACCTTCCATATACGAGTAGCCTCACCAGTCGAGACGGCTTATAGGGGCCAGGATCCCTCCGAAAGTTAGAAGAGATTGACACCATAGATCCCAGCTACCTCTTTACTTTTTGCCCGCAAATTGGGATCGTTACACCACTGGCAGCACGAAATAACCCATTCAACGTCCGCAGTTAACGCATTATCAACTTTCTTCTGTGAAAGTATCGATAGAGCCTTATACAATGGTGGTGAAACTTCTTCTAGCCGAACAGGTGCATGCATTACATTGTGCAAGGCAAAGCTCAGTCTCGTGATTAGACAAAGCCAGGTAATCGATGCGAACGGCTCAAGATTCAAGTCTTCTCCTAGTCCCTGTCCTAGCTTGCGTAACAGTGCTTCCGCTTCGGTTGTAAGCAAATATGAAGGCTTAATAGTTTGCACGCTATAGTGAATTTGTGCGTGCAACCTCAAGTAGCCATTCTTACTCTCCAGCAATCGGCGAAACGTGGCTGCGGCTCCGTCTCGGTCTCCTTTGTTTATAAGGATTAGCCCATCACGGAAAACTGATAGGCCAGCAATATCCTCGGAATCCCACCCAATTTTGCGGGCTTGATCGGAAATGTCGCCAATACTCTCTTGCTTGAGGAGACTTACAAACAAAGCATTATTTTCATCAAATTTCTGCATCAAATAGCATCATCCTCGAATCTTGTCCATCTACGCTGTAGTTGGCATTAGCCCACCGCATGGTGGTGAGCCAAACCCGCAAATCCCTCCGCAAATACCAGTAGTCTGCAACATGCATTCGTTGTAGTGATCGCAATACGTCAGCCCCACCATAGTCATGCATTGGAAGAAACACTGCGCGGGCGTGATAGGCGGCACATCCGGACCACCGGGCCAGACTCTAGGCGGCCAGGATGGCGGAGGCGTACGTGGAGGTCGTGCAACACAGACCAGGCATGCGGCACATGCGAGACCGCAAGCAATCTTTGTCCAGGTTGGTAGGTTATCCCAAACTCCCTGAACACATGCTCCCCATTCCGAACCCAGTGTGGGAGGGCAGACGATGAGCAGATCAATGAGGCAGGCTACGCAGGGAGCACAAGGAAAAACGCCTATCGGGCCCAACGCTAGCCCGCTTGGATCGCTCTTGGTAATTGGACTTGCATTTGCATATTGATAAGGATACTGCCTGGGCCAGATAGGGTCTAGCTGTTGCCAAGATCCATAGATGGGCCTAAAACTTCTTGCCCGGACGTACGATCTACTATTTGGCGAGTCGATGTAATAGCCGCGCGTTCCAACAAATCCGAATGACGTGGTACTTGCTCCAGTGTGCGCTGCCTGCTCACCAAACGGCCACCAGGAAAACGTATCCGAAATAATTCCGGTAGTATTGGTCAGCTTTGAAGTTGATCCAAGAGGGTCAGGAATGTAGTTGCTGACTAGACCCGACAGACTTCGTGATATCACTTCACCCGACACCGTTAGGTAGTTATCAATGCTCATCTTTCAATTTCTCTATCAATGAAAGCATCTAGTGGACCGCTAAAGAATCGGTGGGCTCGCTACGATAGTCCATGGCCACGCTGCTCTGGTTAGGTCCCATCGATTTGTTGTGGCACTGCATATCCTTGGAGTTCTAGCTTTTGCCAGCAACGACAATAAAATTGCAAACAATACGCTTAAACGTGTGTTTGCTTCCTCTCCACGGTGTGACTTCCGTGTAGCTCTGAAGCGCGCCCCGACCGGCCCCGAAAACTGCTTCGTACCCTTCCCCGTGAACCTTTCTTGCGCTGTTGCCCAC
This sequence comes from Fimbriimonas sp., assembly GCA_035550555.1. Lineage (GTDB taxonomy): Bacteria > Armatimonadota > Fimbriimonadia > Fimbriimonadales > Fimbriimonadaceae > Fimbriimonas. The sequence goes on along the minus strand of DASZPA010000173.1, from coordinate 2,459 downwards.
CGTGGGTTTAGCCAGCAGTTCCTGGCAAAAGTCCTCAAACAGAATACTGCCCGTAACTTCCTTCATCGCGGCACCAAAGGCCCGACCAAAAGAAAGCCGTTCTCCCCCGTGTCGGGGTCGAAGATCACCAAGGCCACCCTCCGATGCAATCATGCATTTCTCACGCAAGACGCCACTCTGATACTCTAGCAGCGCAGTTCCCCACGTTTCCGCTACTGAGATGGAAAAGGTGTCCCTGGCCATTACTATATATCCCGACGTTTGTGGTGAGGGAAAGAAAACATTTGCATTGCCAGGATCGTCTGAAGCAACCACAAAGCGGACCACCTTCGTCGAACCGCCGGCAAAAAGCCAACCATTGGCGGTAAGACCGGCACCGCTAGCATTGAGAGCCGCTGTGAGAGCGTATACGTATAAAAACATAGTTAGTCACTGAGGTTCCATATCACAGTTCGCCGCGTCATCGAGCCTGCTGCTATGGTAAGTGCAGCCGAGGTATTTATAGTTGAGTTTCTTTGCGAGACGTTGACAGTAAAGCACCTGTAAAATACTGCAATCTTTATCCTCGCATGAGCAATCGCACACGCAGAAGGCGCCATCCATGGATGAGCTTCTTCATCGCACCGTTCTCGAGCATCTGCTCGGCAAGCAAACGCTTGAGCTCACTGTTCTCCCGCTCAAGGTCCCGCATCTTGCCGACGTCCTCGGCATCTTGCTGTAGTTTGCACGCTCTGCAGTTGAAAGCCCATTTGGGCAACCACTTCCATAGTCCACATCCCATCCGCGTGGACAATTCCCTCGGTCGCGCTTAGGGTGTTTCTAGCGCTTTGCTGGGTGTTTACGGCGTGCGCGGTGTGCTTGGGCTCCACTCGATGTGGACCAGGGTGCTGCTTGACGACCTCGACCGTTTCCACCCCTTCTTTATAGCTCATCAACCAGACGACAGGAGTCTGCTATTTTGAGAACGCAGTAGAGTGGCGCACCCATCTCTCGACACAGGGGTTGCTATGCTGTTCGCATGTGCATTTGCTACTACCCGGACGTGAAGCTGACCCTCGTCTGGAGCAAGAAGCACGGTATTTGGCCTCTTTCAGCCTTTCCGGTTCCAGTTGGAGATTTGCGCCCTTCTCATTGGCTGAATTGTAATCCTACCGTGCCCCCGTCGTGCCCCAACGGCGCTACAAATGAGAAAAGCCCCCTGTTTTTGGGAGCCTTCTAGGTTCAAATTGGTGGTGGACCGTGTAGGGCTCGAACCTACGACCCGCTGATTAAGAGTTATCAAGTATAATGTTTGCCCGTGTTTCGGGATGTTTCCGTTCTTCCGCTATTTAGGCTCGAATAGGTGATTGAATGTTTCTAATTGCTCCTAGAAGTTTCCCAATGTGTGCTAGGATTTCGTACACGGTTTCGTCCAGTGTACGAAACTTGCGAGGTGATAGAAATGGCTAGGAAGAAGGAAGGGCGGCGAGATAACAACAGCGGGCAGATCGTGGAAGATGGCAAGTTCTTCCGTGCTCGTGTCGAGATTGGCAAGGATGCAAGGACAGGGAAGCCAAAGTACAAGACTGCCCGCTGCAGGACGCGCACGGAGGCAGTAGAGGCACTGGATAGGCTCCTGGGCGACCGACGTGCCGGCGCGGTTGAGCAGACCGGAAAGGCGAATTTCGGACAATTCCTCGACTCGTGGTTAGAAACTTCCATCAAGCCCACAAGGAGCCATAACACGCATCGTCAGTACGAGTGGCTTGTGAGGGAACACATCAAGCCACACTTGGGTAGCAAACAGGCGGACAAGATCCTCCGTGCCGACGTGCAACGCCTGTTAGCGCTAAAGGCTGGTCAAACCGTGGCAGCTCGCGACAAGGAGCGAAAGAGCAAGCCACAGGCGACTCTCAGCGGAAACACCCTGCGGCTGATCAAGGCGGTCCTTCACGCCTCTTTCGAGGAGGCGAAACTGCGGGGCTTAACAACGCGAAATCCAGCCGAATCGGTGGAGTTGCCGCGAAAGAAAGCGGAGTCGAAGAAGCAGTTCTTAACGCCTGAAGAGGCGAGGCAGTTCATAAGGGCCCTCGACGAGTGCGACCTTGGAGACTTTCTGGCTTTCCTGATCGCTACCGGTACCCGAATCGGAGAGGCTTCAGGTGTACGAAGCAAGGATCTCGACTTCTCCATACCGGGACGTCCACTTGTGTGGATTCGCGGGCAGCTCCAGCGTCAGGGTGGAAAGCTCGTCTATGTACCTGGCACGAAGACGAATCAAGAAAGGTGTTTGCCGCTTACCCCGTCAGTCGCTGGCCGAATCCAGGCGATACAGGCAAAGCGATTGGTCGAGCCTGCTGCGGACGAGGACGGGCTTGTATTTCTTAATGCTGTGGGCCGCCGCCTCGATCCTCGCCATGTCAACGTGCGGTTAGCTGAGGTCTGCCGCAGAGCTGAGATTCCTGCTGTCTCCGCCCACA
>DASZPA010000172.1:0-14580 GCA_035550555.1 Fimbriimonas sp. | reverse complement strand
TCATGCAGGTTTCCTCGCAACAGCTCGATCCGATGAGATCCAACCACGAATCGATCTCCTCTATGGACCGACGTGGTTCCATAGAACCGGGCGGGCATCGGCTCGTTCGCCGTATGGGCTCGCGTCTTCTCTTCTTTCTGGCCTTCGCCACTTCGACCCTTGGAGTGGCGACAGGCTTTCTCGATTGCTACGGAGATCGCCTCATCCAGGCCCTTGCTTCGATCAAACCCCTTGACCCACGGCAGGAGCATCATCCAGGGTTCAGTGAAGAAGATGCGAAGGGCAATTCCCATCAGCAGGTCAGAGCGCCCGAACCGGTTCGCGGCCTCCGCCAAAGTCAAGAAATCGTCCGGGCTCCGGGGATTGATTCGGCGCTGGAGCTTGTGGTAGGTGGCAATGCCCACACTCCCTCCGACACACCGACCGTCGCGTAGAGGTTCCTGTACTCAATTGCGAAGCGCAATTCACGTACAAGTACAAAAGAGTGGCCGTCATCCATCTACCTTCGGTGACTATATCACTTGCAGGAAGCGGATGCGGAATGTCTCGGAAGGTCTGCGTAAGCTGAGAACAACGCAGCCCATTGCCTTGTGTTTAGAGGATGGGTTGGATAAGCGTCAGCCCGGTGCCATTACGCCGCTTATACTTGAGGCATGCAGGAGCAGGAGAAGCAAGGGTGGATCATGAGGACATGGCATGGCGTCACGAGCGCCGAGGACGCGGACGCCTATTCCGCAATGCTTCAGCCCGAGCTCGTTCCGGGAGTCAGCAAAGTAACGGGCTACATCGGCAGCTATCTGTGCAGGAGAGATCTGGCGGAGGAAGTGGAGTTCACGACGGTGATGCTTTGGGAGTCCGTCGAGGCACTGGTCGCCTTCGCGGGCGAGGATTATGAGCGCGCGGTAATTCCCCAAGAGCGAAGAAAGCTTCTCAAGCGGTTCGATGCGACCTCGGTCCATGCCGAGGTCGTCTGTACTCATGGCCGCACGGCTTGAAAGGCGGCCTCGAGCAAATCCGCCCGATGCCACCTTGCCCCGACCTGGCGTGCCGCTACGGCGATGTGGCGGGCAACGGCCGCGCCGTGTGAAGTCCCGACGAAGGCTTCGCGAGCGAGTTCTCGTCAAACGTGCCTGCTGGAGCCGGCGAGTAGTCGAACCGCATTACGTAATCTTCGATCTGCTTTGCGGCCGTAGCGCTCTTGTCGTCATGCACCGTCGTGAAATGCTCTACGAAAAGGGGCTGTCCGCCCGGCTCGCGGTAGCAGACAACCTTGCTTTCGCGATCTGAGCTGATCACCGTTTCGCAAACCGCGGAGATCGATTGGCCGTTCGCGGATGGCAAGGTAGCGGAAGTCGTCTTCCTTGTTAGCCGCCTGAAGTTGGCGGGGATATCGACCGCCCAACGAAGGTCGTTGGAGAAGGGGCTGAACGAGGCGCTTGCGGCCAAATCCTTCTTGACGTGCCCATCCGGCGTGTAGTAGTAGCCGCCTCCATCGGGAGTTCGCTCAAGTGTTCCGTCGGAGTTCCTTTCATACCTGACGGGGACGCCGGACTCCTCTTTGATGAGGAAGTCATGCACGATTATCGTCCCCGACTGCTCGACGGATCTTGCGGCGCCCTTTTGCACCCAGATATCTTGAACATTGGCAGCCTGATTTCCCTGAGCGCGGCCAGGATACATGGTCATCACGCAGTGATATCTGGGCCAATTGCCGATCAAGCCGCTGTTGCCATCGACCTTGGCCGTCAGGCGCGTCACGGTGAAGAGCGCCAATGGAACGCCCAGAACCAAGACGATGGCAAGACCCGCGGCCGCGAGTTTGAGCGGAAAGGCTGGACGGCTATCAAGCGAACGCTGAAGAATCACAGCTTTCAAGTGAGCCGGCGCGGAGACTCTCAGTGCCTCCGCACGTGAGCTGACGGAGTCGGCAGCCCGTGCATAATCCGCGCACTCGGAGCAGCCTTCGAGGTGGTTCCGTGCACCGGCTGGCAGGGGGTCGCCCATGGATAACGAAACTTGAACGTCTTTACACCGCATTGGTCACTCCCTTATTCGTGGCTACTTCCCCCTCAATCCAGCTCGATCTCAAACTCTTCACGGCCAAGTGAACGCGAAACCGAACGGTGCCTTCAGGAACGCCCAGGATCGCGCCGGCCTCCGCGGCGCTAAGCCCCTCCACCTTCACCAGCACGAAAGCCTCGCGGGCCTTCAGAGGAAGACTCATGACGCTATCTGCCAGCGCGAGCGCCTCAGAAGGCTCCGTTTGGGCTTCACTTCGCAGCGTGAAAAGCCGCTCGAGCTTTCGGCGCCTCAGCAGTTTGTAGGCCCGGTTCCGAGCGATGCGGAACAGCCACGTCGATTCCGACGACCTGCCCGCAAACCGTTCGCGGCCGGCGATCGCCGCAAGAAACGTCTCTTGAACGACATCCTCGGCATCTTGGGAACTGCCTACGAGCCGCAGACAAAAGCAGTAGAGCCCGTCGGCGTAACCGCCGTAGGCTGATTCGAAGTCGAAAGCGCTGTTGGATTGCATGGCGAATCGGGGATACAGTCCCGCGAGCGACGCTAAACGTTTGCACCGAATCGGTAAATCGCCTTAAAAGTCCTGGGCCTCAACGAGCGATCGATCATCCGGCGCCGGATCGCTCCCACACCCCACTTGAACGCGCGAGTGGTATCCTCGCGTCACCATTTTGGATTGGACCTATGAGCGACTCTCAGAAACAGACCTTCGACTCGAATTACCTCCTTGTCGGCCTCTCGCAAGAGGTGAAAGACGAGATCTATGGGATGGCCAAGATCATGGAGATGATGGGGCACCGGCACGTCATCGAAGAGGATGAGAAAGAGGTCGATCTGATCGTCGTTCTGAGCGGGACCATTGCTATTTACAAGGGCGAAGAGAAGCTGGCCGAGGCCGGTCCGGGCTCCGTTTTGGGAGAAGTGGCATTGGTCGACAACCTGCCACGCTCCGCGCACGCTATTTCGGTCACCCCCGTGACGATAGCCAAGTTGGATGGAAACGCGCTCCGCAAGTACATGTTCCAAAACAAGGACGTGGGCTTCATCATGCTGGCAAACCTGTCCAGGGTCCTTTCGGCTCGCCTACGTTCTGTGACGCAGCAGGTGGAAGACCTCAAGGGCGCCTCCCGCGATCCGTGGGAACACAGCCAGTAGCCTACGCACAGCGGCTCTCAATCGAGGCCCTTCGATCTTGGGAGCAGGCGGCCTTCGGCATGTTCGTCCACTTTGGGATGAGCACGTTTCTTGGCGACGAGTGTCCTGACGGCCAAGCCGACCTAAGCACTTACTCCCCAGATTCAGTCGACACCGAAGGCTGGGTCAAGCTCGCAAAAGACGCAGGCATGCGGTACGTCGTCCTGACAGCCAAACATGTGGCCGGCCACTGCCTTTGGCCCTCCAGACACACGGACTATCACGCGCCGACGGACGTCGTCGGCCAACTCGCCGACGCCTGCGCCAAGCACGGCCTTGGAATGGGCCTTTACTACTGCTCCTGGGATAACCATCACCGGTTCGGCACGGTCACTGCGGGCGACGTGGGCATCTTCAACAGCACGGTCACGCCGGAGTACCTCGATTTTCAACTAAAGCAGTTGGAGGAGCTGCTCACCACGTACGCACCGCTCTTCGAGATCTGGATCGACATCCCTCAGGTGCTCGGGCCGAAAGGACGCCGCCAGTGCTACGAGCTTTGCTCCAGCCTTCAGCCCAAGACCGTCGTCATCATGAATCAAGGATGTCAGGGCTCCAGTCTTCTCGACGTCGATCATGCCTGGCCAACCGACGTCGCGACGAGAGAGCGCCAAATGCCAGAGTGCGCCCGTTGGGGACAAGGTTGTGACGGCGCGACCATCGGACATCTACGGGAGTATGAGATCGACGGGCAGGTCTACAACGTGCCTACCGAAGTGTGCGACTGCCTGGGTTATTACTGGTTTCACGATGAACGTGATCGACCGAGGAGTCCGGAGGAGCTTGCGGCAATGAAGACGCTGGCTCGGGCGCGCGGCTGCAACCTCCTTCTCAACGTGCCTCCCGATCGAACCGGCAAGATCCCCGCCGCCTTCGCCAAGGCGTTACTAGCTTCTTAGCTCTTCGGCGAAACGTAAACGAAGTCGGCCAAGCCTCGCGAAACTTCAACCGGCGTATCCGACTGCAGCATCACCATCGTTATTCCATCACCGGCCTTTCGGTGCTTGATCCGATAGTTGATGCCTTGCCCATACATTACATGACCGCCGCCGGCGATCACGACGAAAATGGCTTTCGGGTCGGCGGGCGCGCGCTCGGTGTACTTGATGGCCGTGTCGGCCATTCCTTCGTCCCATAGCACCTGGGCGGCGTACATGTTCTCCATTCCCGTTCCAACCATCGAGTGGCCGCCCATCAGCGAATCGAAAACAGACCGATGGTCCTTATTCCCGAGAAACAGCACCGGCGGCAACTGGAGCTTGGCGCTGGTGGGCAGGCCCGCATATCCTTTCGTGGCCACTGCGTGCACCCAATCTCTCGGCACGTTGAGACCGACAAGCGGAAGGCGCCGCTCCTTGACGATGTCGAAGACCGGTTTATAGAAGGAGTAGTCGAAGCCCCACTGGTGCTTCCAGTCGCTCTGGTCGATGAACTGCTCTTCCGTCAACGTCCCGGCCGACCAGAGGTCGAGCACGTCCTGCTTGGGCCGCGTATACATCTCCATGCCCACCGAGACGTCCCGGCCATGGTCTCCCAGCGCCCGAACGACAGAAGCCTCCTCGAGCTGATGCGCTTTCGTCGCGTGCTGTTCGCCCAGGAAAACGAACTTCTTGCCCTGCGCCGCTTCAGCCAAGTCATCCACGGATGCCACGCGGCTGCTGCGGAGATCGTAGATCTGTCCAGGCTGAACCTGAACCGTTCCGGCACGGCCGATCGAAAGGCGGTTCGGATCCGAATCGGAGCTTTGAATCGAGACGGATAACGCGGCCGCGGCAAGGAATGGCATCGCAAAGTGTTACCCGAGATGGCTTGCCTGCAAAGCGAAATATTGAGCGCAACTCCCGGATGTTCTCGTAAACAGTCAAGACCGTACATTCAAAGCATGAAGACGATCGAACAGCCATTGACCGAAGATCAGATGTGGGAAGCCGTCTGCAACAGTGACCGAGCCTTCGACGGGAGATTCGTTCTAGGCGTGACCAGCACGCATATCTACTGCCGTCCGTCATGTCCGGCACGCAAGCCGCTGCGCAAGAACGTACAGTTCTACAACACGCCCGAAGAAGCCGAGGCCGCGGGCTTTCGAGCCTGCCTTCGCTGCGATCCCAAAGCCGCGCTGGCCCCGAAGGCTGCATTGGTCAAGGACGTCTGCGATTATGTGGAGGCGCACTTGGACGAGCCAGTCACGCTCCAGACGCTTAGCGACTGGACCGGAGTATCGCCGTTCCACCTTCAGCGCGTCTTCAAGGAGATTTCCGGCATCTCGCCTCGCGAGTACCAGGACGCGTGCCGCCTGAGGGCGTTCAAGGACCGGGTGCGAAGCGGCGAGTCAGTCTCTCGCGCTCAGACGGAGGCGGGTTTCAGCTCTGGCAGCCGGCTTTACGAGAAGAGCAGCTCGCAGTTGGGAATGACACCTGCAACCTACGGAAAGAAAGGCAAAGGGGCCTTGATCCGGTATGGCCTCAGCGATTCCCCGGTCGGAAAGATCCTGGTTGCCGCCACGGCCCGCGGAGTTTGCTTCGTGGAGATCGGCGACGATGAGTCGGTCCTCATCGCCAGCCTTGACGAAGAGTTCTCACAGGCCCGTTTGGAACGTTCGGATGAGGCGGTCGCCGGATACATGGAAGCCGTCGTCAAGCTGGCTGAAGGAGAGCCCACCTCGCCTCTATCGATCGACGTGCAGGGAACGATCTTTCAGCGAAAGGTCTGGGAAGCGCTGCGCCGCATCCCGAAAGGCGAAGTGAGAAGCTACGCCGAGGTGGCCGCAGAAATCGGCGAGCCAAAGGCTGTGCGAGCCGTCGCGCTAGCATGCAAGGCCAATCCCGTAGCCCTCGTCACGCCATGTCACCGAGTGATTAGGAATGACCAGTCGCTATCGGGCTATCGATGGGGGGCGGAGAGGAAAGCTATCCTCCTCGAAAACGAGAAGAGTTGAAGTTGGGCAGGGTTACAAGTTGACAAGTCGTTAAGGGTGGAGAGGTATCCGCCTAGCCGCCCTGCATAACATGCTCAGTGACTCACAAACTCGCAAACTCACAAACTCACAAACTCACAAACTTCTTCTCAAGCCGCCTCGCCCTCGGTGAGCTTCTTCGCTTGCTCGTCTTGGACAAGGGCGTCGACGAGACCTTGGATATCGCCATCCATGAAGGCGAGGACGTTGTTGACTTGGTAGCCGATCCGGTGGTCGGTGATTCGCCCTTGGGGAAAGTTGTAGGTTCGGATCTTTTCACTTCGGTCCCCAGTGCCGATCTGGCCTTTTCTTAGTCCTGCCCGCTCGGCCTCGGCCCTTTCGATCTCCATCTGAAGCAGCTTCGACCGCAGGACGGCCATCGCCTTGAGCTTGTTTTGCGCTTGGCTGCGCTCGTCCTGGCAGGTACTGACGAGCCCGGTCGGCTTGTGGATGATCCGGATGGCCGTCTCGTTCTTTTGCATGTGCTGGCCGCCTGCGGAAGACGAGCAAAAGGTGGAGATTTCGAGGTCTTTCGCATCGATTTCCAGATCGACCTCTTCGGCCTCGGGAAGCACTGCAACCGTTACGGTCGACGTGTGGATGCGCCCTTGGCTCTCAGTCGCCGGAACGCGCTGAACCCGATGCACGCCGCTCTCATGCTTGAGCTGCGAGTAGGCCCCTGCCGCGTCGATGTTGAACACCACACGCTGGAGGCCGCCAATTCCCGACTCCTCGTGCTCGACCACTTCGGTCTTCCAGCGTCTCCGCTCCGCGTATCTCAAGTACATGCGGAAAAGCTCGTTCGCAAAGAGGGCGGCTTCGTCGCCTCCGGCCGCAGGTCGAATCTCGATGATTACCGGCTTTTCGTCGTTCGGGTCCTTCGGAATCAGCATCCCCTTGAGCGTCAGCTCTAACGATGCGAGCCTCGGCTTGAGCCGATCGATATCCTCCTGAGCCATCTCGCGCATCTCGGGGTCGGCGAGCAGACCTTCCGACTCTTCTAACTCGGATTGCGCCTTCTTGTACTCGCGGAAAGTGGAGACAATCGGCTCGAGCTCAGCCCTTAGCTTGCCCAAACGCTGCATCTCGCGAGGGTTCATAACGATGGCGGGGTCGCTGTAGTCCGCCTCCACACCTTGGAAGCGGTTCTCGATCTCTTGAAGTTTCTCGAACATGGTTGTTTCTGCGAAAGGGACGGGCCGCTTTCAAGCGGCAGAACGGCGAGGGTCAAGCCGACCTTCGCTACAACCGCAATCGAAGAAATGGGGAAACCATGTAGAAGAAATTTTACCTAGTCGTGGGAGGCCCAGATATGAAATCCGAGTCCAAAGAGGGCCGTGCGGATATTGTCGAGAGCCGTGTCCCGTAGCGCGTCCACAGACGAGTTATTCGCGACGGCATCCTCACGGGTCACCTTGAGCAGCTGCGACCCGCGCCAGTTGATGGTTCCATCGCCTCCCGACTGAAGCTCATACATCTCGGGGGACGCGTCGAAGAACCCGTTGAGGGTCGTGACGACCTTATCGCCGCGAGTCAGCGCATCGGTGCCGCCCAAGGAGACGAGCTTCTTCTTTCCAAAGTCGATCTCGACCGTCGAATTGTCAGCCGGATGAAGCGTGACCCGAAAGGAAGTCGTCACCTTGCTGCGATGAAGTGCGACGCCCGAGTCGTGCATGTAGTGCATCAGCGATTCGGCGCGCTCTTTGCCGGGGGGGTGGTCCCGGAAGATGCCCCACATGATAAAGGGGCCCATCTTTTCCTCAATGGCAAGCCGCTCCATGAACGTGAGCATGCCCGTCGGGTCGTACGGGCTCTTCATCATGTACTGCAGTCCGCCATAGTCGGCTGCTTCCTCGGCCTTGACGCTCCAACCACTCTCTTGCGCCTGCTGAAAGAGCTGGGCTCCAGGCACCACCAGATCGCTCGCCTGACCGCCGGCCCTTCCCAAGAGAATCGCCGCCAGAATTGCGGGGATCGTGATGTTTGAGAGCTTCTGCGACTCGTGCATGAGCGTCGCAATGTGGCGGAAAGCAGCGTGCGCCGTCTCGTGGCTCAACACACCGGCAAGCTCGTCGTCGCTCTCGATCTGCTTCATCAGGCCTTCGAACACGTAGATGTGGCCACCGGGAAGCGAAAAGGCATTGACGTCGTCTGATTGGAGGACCTTATACGTGTAGTCGAACTTGAAGAACCGCTTGTCGCCCCACAGAGCGGTGGCGTGGTAAGAGTTGGCGATCTTGGCGATCTCGGCTCCGACCCGTTGCACTCGCTCCTGATACGCCTGGTTCGTGCTGAGCTTGTAATGCTTCTCGGCATCTTCCGCCGAAGCCTTGCCAACCTTCTCGTCGTACTCCGTGTCTTCTTGGAGCTGCTTCTGAGCTTTGAGCTCTTTGGGCGAGAGCTGTGTCTGCTCCGTTTGGGCAGGAGTGGGCGTCTGCGAAGGGGGGGTTCCCGCCTGCCCAAGGCAGGTCACTAACAAAGCCGCCAGCACCAGACTATTCCGACGCCTAACCGGCACCCTCCGTGTCGAAAACCGTGAAACGGGTCCGCCGTAGCCTGGACGCCGGCACGTTAAAAAGGTTCAGCAAGTCAACTCTCCTGGTTCCATACGACCATCGGCTTCAAGATTTCGCCCGCCTTCATCTTGTTGTAGTACCCCGGAAGCTGCTCGAGCCCGATAAAGTCGCTGCAGATCTGCTCGGCAACGAGCTTGCCGGACCGAATCGTGCCCAGCGCTCGCTCCGTGTCGGTCGGGCCGCATGAGTAGGAGTTGACGATCCGTACATCGGAGAAGTACGCCGATTGGCGAACCAGCAGCGGCTCGCCCGGCGGAAGCGGCGCAAACATCACGAGCGTCCCGCCGGGTTTGACGATCTGCATTGCCGAGTCGAACGCGGCCTGCGATCCCGGACACACAAAAACGGTTTCAGCTTTGACTCCAGAGTCCGGCAGTGAGGCGTTCAGCCCCTTCATCCTTGCCCATGACACCCGGTCAGGGTTGATGTCGTAGCCGGCGGTCCTCTCGGGCAAAAGGAGCATGTGAAGGATCCCCATGGTGCCGAGGCCGATCACGCAAGCCTGCTCGCCTTCGGGACGCATGTTCGCAGTCTGTACCGACTTCCAGACGCAGGCGAGGGGCTCGATCAGTGCGGCGTCGATCGCGCGCAAGTCGTCGACCAGCCAAGTGTCGGTGAGGTTTTCGGCAGGCACGGCAAAGAAGTCGGCCATCCCTCCCGGAATCAGCTTCGTCCGCTTCCATTGCTCGCAATGGACATGCTTCCCGGCTCGGCAGTATTCGCAATGGAGGCAGGGCGCGTGGTGATGGGGGAACACACGCGCGCCGGCCGGGAATCGGCGGTCTTGAGATTCGACGACCTTGCCCGAGACTTCATGGCCGAGCACATGCGGAACCTTGCGGTCCATGTACCACGACATCAACTCGCCGGAACAGAGGCCGCATGCTTCCGTCTGAACGACCAATCCTCCCGGAGGGCAGGCCGGGCGCTCCTCCTCGACGATCGCAATCTCACCGTTGCCGACATATCGAGCCACTCTCATGGCTTGAACACGTATTTGATTCCTTGGCCCTTGAGGAGCTCTGCAAAGGTCTGTTCTCCCTGCTCCAGGCTTCTCGCGCCTGAGATGAGAGGCGACAAGTCCAGTTTGCCGTCGGTGAGCCATTCATAAGCCTGCTTCACCGCCGCGGTTCCGAAATGGAACGGCGAGAGCAGGGTGATCTGGTCGTAGTGAAGACGGTTCGTGTCAAACGATGCTCTCGATCCCTTTGGCGGCCCGCCAAAGAGCATCACATGTCCGCCGCGCCGCACGAAGCCGACGCTTTTCTCCCAGACCTTGACCTGGCCTGTACATTCGATTACCAGATCGAAGCCGATTTCCGGCCGAGTGAGGACGTCTGGCCACTTGGCCGCCTCCGCGCCTAACGCGACGCCGGCTTCCAGGCGGCTGGCGTTTCGTCCGGCGAGCTTCACCTGCCCGACTCCGGACTTCTGAAGAGCCGCTACAAACAGCAAACCAATCGCACCGGGCCCGACGACGAGCGCATTCTCCGCCGGCAGCGCTTTCGTCTTTTGAAGCTCAATAATCCCTTGGGCCACACATGCCAGCGGCTCCAACAGTGATGCCTGCTCAAAAGAAAGGCTCTCGGGCTTCTCAAAAACATTGAGTCTGGCGATCCGCTCGGGAATCAGCAGATACTCGGCGTAGGAGCCGAGAACCTTGGTGGCCATGATGCTCTCGCACAGGTTCTCTTGACCCCCTAGGCACCAGCGGCAGGTCTGGCACGGAGCAGAGTGCACACCCATCACCGCCTGACCAACCACGAAGTTGGCTCCCGGGCCCGCCTCCTCGACGACACCGCTGTATTCGTGACCCAAGGGACCAGGCATCGGGATCTGCGGATGACCGCGGACGAAGGCCTTCAGATCAGTTCCGCAAGTAGTCGCCCCATGAACCTTGACGAGCAGTTCTCCGGGGCCGGCGGTCGGACGTTCGATCTCTTCGAGGGTGAGGCAGCCGGGGCGTTGAAGGATAAGGGCGCGCATCTTGGGACCGTTCATCACTTCACGGCCACCTCTAGTGTAGATTGTTTGCTACCGATGCCGTCCATCGATACCTCCATTTGGATCAACGCCCCCATTGAACGTGTCTACGCGATCGCAAAGGACAGCGCGTCCTATCCGGAATACATGCGCGACGTCCAGTCGGTCACCTTGGTCCAGCGAGACGGGAATCGGGTCGTGTCCGATTACGTGGGCCTCGTGCCGCAGTTCCTGCTCAAGGTCCGCTGGCGGCAAGAAGAGATTTGGGACGAAGGCAATCATGCCAGCACCTTCAGGCAGATTGAGGGAGACTACGACGAGCTTTCGGGTACGTGGAAGTTCACCGAAGAAAGAGACGGGGTCCGGTTCGACCAGCACCTCGACTATGTCTACGACGTGCCGACTCTAGGAGCCTTAGTTAAGAAAGTAGTCCATGGAATCATGGTGAAGAACCTGGAGAACATCGGGACAGCGATCAAAGCCCGAGCCGAAAAGAGTTGAAGTCAAAGGTTATTAAACAAGAGAGGACCTCATCAATTCCTCTGGAGGCCTGACTGCGCCGACCAAGCGAGACGTCGCTAGTTAGGCCGCCTTGTTTGAACGAAGTGAGTTTGGCGGCCCGCGACGTCCCCCGAGGGCGAATACGCGCGAGTTTGAAGCGGGATGAGGAATGGCCGTAGCGTAGCGACCCTCCAGAAAGAGCACCTGATCTCTTGCCGATCTTCGGTATTGCTCAGCCTCTTCGTGGAACTCGGTGTTCTTCGTGTCTCCGTGGTGAAGAAAGCTCTGCCCGGAGAGAACCGCAACGGCACTAAGGGCACAAAGTTCACAAAGGAGGTCTAGAACGTGGTCATCGCAAACAGCCTACGAACTTCTTCCCACACGCTCTGCAAGTCGCCGATCAGCGGCGACTGCGCCCGAGCGATTGAAACCAATTCGAGGTCGATTTCGGTCACCAGTAATGCTTCGTCCCCCATCGGCGCCTCGGCGGCGACGTGGCCGGTCGGATCGATCACCATCGAGCCGCCAATGAACCCCTTCCCGCCTTCGAAGCCGCAGAGCTGCGCGTTGGCGCAGTAGACGCCGTGTTCTTCGCTGATGGCCCTAAAGAGCCGTCGATACCTATCGCGGTTATCGATCTCGTCGCCTGAAAAGCCTCGCCCTGGCGACGCAGCCGGAACCAGAATCACCTGTGCGCCGTTCACGGCACACAGGGTCGGCATGACACCGTGCCAGACGTCCTCACAGATCAGCAGCGCCATGCGGCCAAAGCGCGTCTCCATCACGCATAAGTCGCGTCCTCGCGTGACGAACCTCTCTTCGTCGAACACGCCATAGGTGGGCAGAAAGAACTTGCGGTAGACGCCGACCAATCGCGGCCCCTCGGGCAGCAGCTCGATGTAGGCAGCGCTGTTATAGAGGTTGCCCTCGTCGTTTTGGTAGAAGCCCAGCGCGATGTCGATGGGGCGCTGAATCTTGCGCCGCAGCCGATTCGACAGCTTTTCAAGAAGCTGATTGGCAGTGAGCGACGATTCGAGAACCCCGCCCTCCAGGAAGTAGCCGCTGGTGCAGGCCTCGGGCAGTAGGAGCAGATCGACGTTCTCCTGCTGCGCCTGCAGCGCGATCTCAGCGATCCGGTCCAGATTGCTCTCAACCTCTGCCTTGTTCGGCGCGAACTGGGCGCACGCAAGTTGAAAGGCCATGCGTCAAGTATAGAACCGGGCCGAATTCTACGACCCGTACTTCGCGATCAGCTCATCCTCAAACCGATTCCACTCGTCGTCAACTCTTCCGCGAGTCGGGTCCTCGAGAAAGTAGGACACGACCTCTTTGGCTCCCACCGAAAACGGAATCTGCGCCTCCCAGCCGCCTGCGGCACGCTTGATCTTGGTATTGTCGAAGATCATGCTGTTTGCTTTGTCGCCGAGTAAGCCGCCAGAGAGCTCCGCTTTGTGGCGGACCATCGTCTCAGTAGCGACGTGCACCTTGTTCGCTTTGACTCCCGCGGCGTCGGCCACGATGTCGAAGATCTGATTCCAGGTGAGCAGCTCGTCCGACGTGATGTGGTACGCCTCGCCTATAGCGTGACTGTTGCCGAGTAGAGGAACGAAGGCGCGTGCGAAGTCTCGGTGGTGGGTCAAAACCCAAAGGGAGGTTCCGTCGCCAAGCACCACGACCGGCTTGCCCTTAAGCATCCGGTCGAAGGTCGTGTATCCCCCATCGAACGGCAAAAGCGTCTTGTCGTAGGTGTGCGAAGGTCGGACGATCGTCGCGGGGAACTTGCTCTCGCGATAGGCGCGGACCAGCAGTTCTTCGCAAGCGATCTTGTTTCGCGAGTACTGCCAGAACGGGTTGTCCAGCACGGTCGATTCAGTGACCGGCAGAGTCGAAGGCGGGGTTTGGTAGGCGGACGCGCTGCTGATGAAAACGAACTGTCCGGTGCGTCCTTTAAAGAGCTCGATATCGGTCTGAATGTGCTCGGCCGTGAAGGCGATCCAGTCGACGACGGCATCGAACGTCATGCCTCCGATGGCTGCCCGAACGGAATCCGGATCGCGAATGTCGCCGTGCAGGACCTTGGCGCCCTCTGGCGTGCCCCGGTGCGACTTGCCCCGGTTGAGCAGATAGAGGTCGATGCCCTGCGAGATCGCAAGAGGAGAACAGGCCGAGCTGATGATGCCGGTGCCACCGATAAAGAGAACGCGCATGCCGAGCGTGTTTTACTCGGTAACGCCTATCGGATTCCTTTCGACAGCATCCTCGCCAAGTCCTCTCCTGTGAGCGTGAGATCGAAACCCTCACCTTTGACTGTGGTCGACAAGCTGGCATAGCCATGGAGCAGGCTCCAGGTGGCCGTCGAAGCCTTGTGGACTGAATCGTTGGCCGTGACCTCGCCGGTGACGACGCGAACAAATTCCTCGACCAAGTCCTGACACGTTTTCAGCCCGTCTCCAGCGCCGTGGCTCATCATCACGCCGTAGAGCGCCTGGTTCGCTAACGCGAACTTCACATACCGATCTGCCATCTCGCGAAAGCGCCGATTCGACCCCTCCGCCTCCACCTGTTTGAGCTGTTGGGAGAGTTGACGGAACCCGAAGTCGGCAATGGCAGCCAAGAGCGCATCCTTGTCTTTGAAATGGCGATAAGGCGCATTCGGGCTGACGCCCGCCTCAACTGCCAGGGCACGGAGGCTCAGGTCGTCCTGCTTTGAAGCAAGCGATTCCAGCGCTTTGTCGATCAAAGCCTGACGAAGATTTCCATGGTGATAACTCTTGCGAGCCGGCCGCACGTCCGCATTGTAAACCGGAAATGTAGGCAATGCACACACGTCCTCACTGCAGCCTCGTTTTTCTTGCCCACATGCCGCAAGGACGTGGAGTTTGTTCGCGTGGCCTCTGCCTACCGCAGAAGCTTGCTGCAACACCTCCGGTGCCGACTCTTTCCCCGGGTCGATCGCCGGAGCGCTCGACCCGCGCTAAGATCTTGAACCGCTCTGCGGTTAGGGGAGAGTCTTGTGTCACCCTCAGGCTCGGGCCAAGTCTTGGCGGTCTCGTCGCCAGTCCTATCGAAGCTGGAGCACGTCCAAAAGGCCCAACGGCATCACGAACCTTGTCGCGTCTACGGGGATTTTGGGCTTCTGTAGCCGATGGACTCAGCGCATCTGAATCAGCGTGGCAATAATGATCCATAGGCACTCATGGAAATGTCTCGTTCTACTTTTCGAGTTTGGGCTCCTCGTGTCGCGGTGATTGGCGTCGCAGGGCTCTCTTTAACTTCGCTGTATGCTTTCAAGGCCATCTTCCCGCACTCCGGTGAGCAAGTCTGGGATCTGGTGCCGGAGAACGCGTTGGC
>DASZPA010000171.1:0-21283 GCA_035550555.1 Fimbriimonas sp. | reverse complement strand
CTGGAAGCCTCGCTGGATTTGGGCTATACGGGGGGCGCGGGTGCTGCTGGAACGATCAAAGTGATCTTGTGCCGCGCGACCGTCAGGCAAATGACGCAGCTGAAGAAGATCTTCGAGGAGCATCCGGGCGACTATCAGGTGGTCCTGCAAGTGATGCCGGAGACGGAGTATCCACCCTTCTACCCGGGCAATCACGTAAATCCTAACGACAGCTTCCAGCGCGCGATCCGGGAGTGCCTCACATGGGGCGATCTCGAAATCGAGCATCATGAAAAGTGATGGGAATTCGAGCCATCTTCTTTTCGGCGTTTGTGGCCTTGGCGGCGCACGGTCTCGCGCAGACCGACTTTGACAGACAGATCGTCAACATCCGTATCCTGGAATCGAAACCCATTCAGGCGGAGATCGGCATCACCGCAGCCCAACGAGCCCAGATGAACGTTGCTGCGGATGCCCACCGGCAGAAGATCGCCGCTTACGAGAAAGAGCTTCAGCGAACGCATGCCAAGCCCGACGGGAAGCGAATCTTCGGCTTCTTTGTGGAACTTCGCAAAAAGGTGGTCGCCCAGCTCACTGCTCCTCAGCTCAAACGTCTGCGGGAGCTCACGCTGCAGAGCAACGGCTTGGCTTCGCTTGCCGATTCAGCGGTCGCGAAGAGGGTCGGCCTCTCCGCTTCGCAGCTTAAAACGATTCGCTCTGCGATTGAATCCGACCACAAGGCGATCGCCTCCATTGAAGAGTCCGTGGCCAAGCCGATCTTGGCAAGGTATCGCGGCATGAAGCCCTCGAGTCCGCAGCAAGGAAAAGCGCTGGAAGAAAAGTTTCACGAAGAGATGACCGCCGCCTCCAACAGAGCCAGGCCCAGATTGGAGGCGATCGTCAAAAAGGATCGTGCCAAAGTGCTTGGGGCGCTTAGCCCGGCGCAAAAGGCAACTTGGCAGGCGCTGCTTGGCAAGCCGTTCCGTCCCCAGCGCTAACCCCTTATTTCGGCCTACCCGGCTAGATCGTGCCGATTCGAGGAATCTTTTTAGCCGAACCTTTCGTCACCTGTTTTGCTGTAGTCGATCCATCGAGCCGACGGTCAAGCGGCAGGAAACATCGAGGGTGCTGCTGCGGGAACCTAACAGGCCGCTTTGGAATCTACGGTAACAATCAGGAGGTTACATTGAGGAACAAGGTGATTGCCAAGGCCGGCGTTGCGGCCGCTATTTTTGGATGCTGTGGGGCTGCGATGGCTCAGGGACCGAACCCGACGGGTTTGTCGGCACGCGTGGGCATCTTCCTGCCGACGAGCGACGTGGGAAGCTCCACCTGGTACGCGTTCGGCATCGACTACAAGTTGAACTCGTTACCTGCGAGCGTTCCGGGCTCGGGCATGGCCGCCTATTGGGGCCTTTCGGCCGACTATTACGCATGGGGCGGCGACACGAACGTTCCGGTGGTCATCAATTACAACCTGAAGAGCGGCCCGCTCACCTATTCGCTGGGCGCCGGCATCGACTTCTTCAACGTGCCCGACTTCAACGACGGAAGCGGCACCGGCTTCGACCTTCAGGCCGGCGTGGGCTACCAGTTCGGCATGGGCCCGCTCCCGTTCTTCCTCCAGGCGAAGTACTTCTTGGCGAGTCGAGACCACCTGAGAGGCTTCGGCATCTACGCGGGAATTCACTTCTAGAACGACGTAGCCGCTCCCTGGTTTGTGGTCGCGTTGCACCTAGCAGGTCGACTCCATTTCACTGAAACCGACGAGCACCGGTAGGCGCTTCGCGACCACAAACCAGGGAGCGGTTACAGTGGCTTAATTAGTACGCCTTCGCGAAGATGACTCTTTGCTTGCTCGGATTTCCGGTGAGAACGCACTTGCCGGGCTTGGCGTCGTCGGATTGAAGCGGCTCTAACGGAATGCATCGGATGGTCGCCTTCGTTCGCTGAGCGATGAGCTCCTCCGTTTCCGGCGTTCCGTCCCAATGGGCGATGATGAATCCGCCCCCGCCTTCGCCTTCGAAGGCTTTCTCGAACTCTTCCCAGGTGTCCACGCGGCGAGTGTTCGCTTCTCGGAACGCCAGCGCCTTTTGGTAGAGGGCGTTCTGGATATCCACGAGTAGGCGTTGGCACTCTCCAACGGCTTGGTCTAGATTCACGTTCGACTTTTCCCCACTGTCGCGCCGGGCGATCACGCACGTTCCACTCTCAAGGTCTCGGGGCCCGATCTCCACACGGACGCAAGCCCCGCGCATCTCCCAGTAGTTGTATTTGAAGCCGGGAGACTCCTTCTCACGCTTGTCGACGTGGACCCTCACACCCTTCGCTCTGAGCTCGGCTGCGATCTTGTCGCTGGCGCCGTAGGTCTTCTCGCGTGTCTCGTCGTCGCGACCCATTGGGACGATCACGACTTGCACCGGCGCAAGCTTGGGAGGAGCGACCAGGCCCTTCGCGTCGGAGTGGACCATGATGAGCGTCCCGATCAGCCGCCAAGATACGCCCCAGCTCGTGGAGTAAACGTACTCGAGCTGGTTGTCGGGGCTGAGGAACTTGCAGTCGAACGCCTTGGCGAAGTTTTGGCCCAGGTGGTGCGAAGTTCCGGCCTGGATTGCACGCAGGTCTTGCGTGAGCGCCTCGATCGTGTAGGTGTGGTCGGCGCCCGCGAACGTTTCGTTCTTCGACTTGACGCCCTTGATCACAGGCACTGCCATCCACTCCTCGGCGAACTTGGCATAGCACTCATTGAGGATCGTGAGGGTTTCATGTTCGGCCTCCTCGTAGGTGGCGTGAGCCGTGTGGCCCTCCTGCCAGAGGAATTCGGCGGAGCGCAGGAAAGGACGCGTACGCATTTCCCAGCGAAGTACGTTGCACCACTGGTTGATCAGAATCGGCAGGTCGCGGTAGCTCTGGATCCACTTCGAGTAGGTGTTCCAGATGACCGTTTCGCTGGTGGGCCGGATGATCAGCTCCTCTTCCAGCTTCGCTTCTGGGTCCACGATGATGCCGCCCTCGCCGTCGTTCTTCAGACGATAGTGGGTCACGACCGCACACTCTTTGGCAAACCCTTCGACGTGGCTGGCCTCGCGAGCGAGGAACGACTTCGGAATGAGCAGCGGGAAGTAGGCGTTGACGTGTCCGGTCGCCTTGAACATGTCGTCCAAAGCGCGCTGCATCAGCTCCCAGAGGGCATAGCCGTGCGGCTTGACGACCATGCATCCCCGCACGGGGGATTGATCAGCCAGGTCGGCCTGGATAACGAGCGTGTTATACCAGTCGCTGAAGTTCTCCTCGGGATTTGGTAGTCCTTGTTTGCTGCTCACGGGGCTAAGAGTGTGACATACGGAGGGACGCGAAGGCGGTTTGCCTTGGGACTCTCAAGGGTCGCCCCAAGTTAAGGAAAATGGCGCGCTCACGCCCGTAAGCCGGCAAGTTGTCGAGTTGTCGAGTTGGCAAGTGTCAAGTGGCAAGAGAGGGCTTGCACACTCGACAACTTGCATACTTGTTCTCTTAACCCTTCTTATCCCACTTCTTCTTTGGCTTCGGAGCACCGGAGTTAGCCGGACGGAACTTCTTGGGTGTAAACGCCTTCTTCGGCGCGGGCCGCTCGGCGCCGTCGGGCTTTGGCTTTCGGTCGAAGTTGCGACGCGGGGGCCGGTCACCCGGCTGCTCCGGACGCTCGGGGCGGGGACGGTTGAAGGTGCGCTCTCCAAAACGGCTTTCTCTGGGTGCGCGATCGTCGCGAGGGCGGAAGCCTTCTGGCCGGCCCTCTTCCCGGTCCGTTCGGCGTGGTGGCCTGTCGCCGCGGTCATTGTTGGGACGAAAGCCATCCGGACGGCTACCCCGGAAACCTCCAGGCCGCCCTCCGCGCTCATCGCGATCGTCTCGGGGCCGGAACCCTTCCGGACGGTCACCCCGGTTCTCTCTAGGCTGAAAGCCTCCTGGCCGATTTCCTCGGAAGCCGCCGGGTCGACCGCCGCGATCCTCGCGTTGCGGTCGGTCTTCACGATCATTTCGCGGTCGAAAGCCTTCAGGCCGATCGCCACGGTTCTCTCTTGGTTGGAAACCTCCTGGGCGACTGCCTCGGAAGCCGCCGGGCCGACCGCCCTCTCTTTGAGGCCGGTCTTCCCGCGGTTGGAAGCCCTCCCGTCTTTCGCCACGATAGCCTCCGGGCCGGTCACCGCGATCCTCTCTTGGCCGGAAACCTCCAGGCCGGTTGCCTTGAAAGCCGCCACGACCTTCGCGAGGAGGTCGATCCCCACGGTCCTCTCGGGGCTGAAATCCCTCTCGGCGGTCGTTTCGGAATCCGCCCCGATCTCCTTGTGGTCGATCGCCTCGTGGGCTCGCATTACCATCGAACTTGGGGGCGCCATAGTCGGATCGTCCAGATCGCTCGAATCGCTCACGATCTTGGTCTTGCGTCATGGTCGGCTCGTTCTCCCGTTTGCGGGCGATGCTCACCGAAAGAAGGCGGCCCTCCAGCTTGCTGCCGTCCGTGTCGCGACACATCGCATAGGCGCGCTTGGCCGGCACTTCGATGAACGCGATGCCTTTGCCAGGCGGAATCGTGACCTGCAGAGGCTCATAGTCGGCGAAGGCGAGCATCAGGCTCTCTTCAGTAGCGGAGAAGGGAATATTCCCGACGTAAACGGAGCGAGTTGGAACCATGGGTTTGTGAAATTGGAGAAGGTTGGCCCAGAGGCGGCGGCCCATGGATCAAAGGTTGAAAACGGAGTCTGTGGAATTGACCACAAAGCAACCTTGTATGGCAGCGAGCGAAGGGAGTGAGACGACACGTCCGAATGCTCGCGCAGACAACACAGTTTACCTGTCGCCAACCGCGGAAACCCGGTTTTCGACGTAAGTCCCGAAACGTCGTTAACGTCTTGACAGCCTCAGCTCGAGCTATGAATCGGGGCGCGTTCTTGGATCAGATGGTTGTAGTAGTCGGCATAAAGCTGCTTCGAGGCCGCGCCGCCGAGGTTGTGCGGTGACTCTGGAGCGTTCATAATGCCGGTGAATTGGTAGCCGAAGATCTGCTCCACATCATCGTAGATTCGGATTTCCGATAAGAGCTCGTCGATCGATTTGGGGACAAGTCCGTTGTCGAGAGGGTAGGAGAACATCTCCATGTCCACCCAAAACCGGGTCTTGGCTCGAGCGCAAATCGCTTTGATTTCGGCGATGTTAAGGTTTTGCAGGTCCCGGGCGAAAGCGAATGGAATCAGAATGTCGATGTACGGCAGTATTTCTCCCCACTCTTCGGCGAACTCGTGAAACCGTATGTTGTTGGGCGCCAGAGCAACCGGTTTGGTCGGCGTCAACTCTTCCACAAACGCCTTGTACTCCTTGAAGAAGTGGACGATGTCCTTGTACTTCTCGGCTGGAAGATGCTCCCACTCATCGTAAAGGCTGCCAAACATTTCCTCCGAGATGTACCAACCGTAGAGCGATGGATGGTGCCCATAGAGCGCGAACAACTCGCCGGTGACCTGTCTATGCCACTCGAGAGACTTGGCTCCGAAGTCGAACCATGCGAAGAGGCCCACACCAAGCAAAACGGTCATTCCGCATTCGTCGGCTGCCTCGAGAATCGCACGCACAGGGTCGTGGCACGAGATTGGGTAACGATTAGAAAAGGTCGGTGAGGGATAGAGCGCTCTACCGGTGTATGTCTCGGGCGTCATGCCGTGCTGGCCGGCGTACTCGTTACAGTCGAATACGTTCTGAATCAGAACACTCTTGATTCCGACGGCGTTCATCGCTCGAATCTGGTCTTTCCAGTCCTCGTGTGAGAGCTTCTTCAGATCTGTGTTAAAGTGCCGAGCCTCGTCTTCGCTCCAGTGGGCGATGCTCACCCAGCAACCATCGACTCGTCGAGTCGACTGAACTCCTGACTCCACCACTTCGTACGGCAGCGAGTGCGAAGCTAGTGGCACGCCATCCCCGTTGAAGAACTCGAACTGGAACACCAGGCTTCCAACTTCAGGGATGGGCTCGTCGACGACTTCAAACGCGCCGTCTTTGGAAGGGATGTCGGTTGAGCGCAGGGGAGTGCCGCTAGAAAGGATCGTCCAGCGGCAATTGCTGGCCTCGGGAGCCCAAAGCCTCACCTGAACAGAGGTTAAGGAGGACGCTCGATAAGGGGGCAGCAGAGTCACCGCCGTTTCGCGGGAGTTAACGATCTTCATAGGAGGGGTCTCAACGGCCATTTTCAGGGATGGAGGCAAACGCCTCGTCGCCATCTGTGAATAGACGCACGTCACCGAGAAACCTCTTGGCAATCCTGAGTGACTAGTGTATTATATCACTAGTCAGATGAGCCAGATGGTCGATAAGTCGAATCCGATGCCTCGGTATCTGCAAGTGAGGACGCTGCTCGAACAGATGATCCGATCGGGCGAGATTCCGCTTGGTGGCAAGGTGCCGTCGGAACGAGACCTGGCGAAGGGCCTGGATGTCAGTCAGATGACCGTCAACAAGGCGGTGGCCTTGCTTGTTAGAGAAGGGTGGCTAAGAAGGGAACTGGGCAACGGAACCTATGTGAATGAAAACCTCCAGGTCCCGGCGCCGACAGACGTCACGATCGGCTTTGCCATTCCCATGCTTGCAACTGCGATCGACGAAGACTTCTTTGTAAGCGCGCTGCTCAAGGGAGTCCAGAAGGCCTCGATAGACCGGCCGATCAGCTTGCGAATCTTCGACGCCCATGCGAGAAGCCTTAGCGACACGATCGCCAACAGCGATTTGGACGGCTTCATCGTGGTCGATCTGCTCGATGAAAACCGTGCTGGCATCGAAAAATGCGTCGAGCAGGGAAAGAGAATCTTGATTTTGGGCGCCAGCGACGACACCGTCGATGCGCCCTTCGTCGATGGAGACAACCGCTCAGGAACCGCTCAGGCAGTCGATCACCTTGTCTCCCTGGGCCACACCAGGATTGTTGGGCTCTTTGCTCTTATGGAAACGTGGAACTCCAAAGAGCGGCACAAGTCTTTCGTGGACTCTCTGGGTCGCCACGGCCTCAATACCGGAGAGCTCGTGATCTTGGACGAAGGCAATGGCCGTCAGTTGGAAGCCGGCACCGAACGTAAGGTTGCGGAACTCCTACAGCATCAAGACCGTCCTACTGCCGTCTTGTGCGGCGGGTTCTTCTTGGCCCTGGGTGCGATGCACCTCATTCGAAGCCTCGGACTCAGGATTCCCGAGGACGTGTCCGTCGTCGGATACGACGATCCCGCTTCTGCTCGCTATCTTGCTCCTCCTCTCACAACAGTTCGACAGCCCCTCGAAGAGATGGGAGAGCAGAGCGTTATACATCTTTACGACTGGATTCATTACGGAGTCGTCCCGCCCAAGAGGATGATCCACAAAGAAGCACTCGTCATTCGCTCCTCTACCACTCAGGTTCAAGGCAGAGGCAAGTCAGATAGCCACTCGGAGGACTTAACGTGTTCCCAAAACAAAACCGCAATGCCTTTACCTTGATTGAACTGCTCGTCGTCATCGCGATCATCGCGATTCTTGCTGCCATCCTGTTTCCAGTCTTCGCCCAGGCGAAAGAAGCCGCGAAGAAGACCAGTTGTCTATCGAACACCAAGCAGATGGGCTTGGCTCTCACGATGTATCAGAACGACAACGACGACACCAACTTCTGGATGCCGTGGCCGGGAGGTCAGGATCCGGACTTCTATCAGCCCATCGCCCAGCCTTCCGTCGGCTTTTGGGATCTGCTGCAGCCCTACGTCAAGTCGCAAGGCTTATTCTCCTGCCCAAGCGACACCGACCCTTACTATGCCGGCAACTATCCGCTGAACTACAAAGTGAACTACGGTTTCAATGAGCTCATGTTCACCTACAAAGCTGTGAACCAGTCGGTGCTGACGGCGCCGTCGGAGATCACGGTAATGGCGGATTCCACCTCGGCGTGGGCAACCTTTATCGGCATGGAAGTCCAAGACCCGGACGGCGTCAATCGACGGTATTGGCTGGTCTCGGATCAGAAGTCGTGGGTCTATGGCACGCCGATTCATGCACCGGGCGGTATCAACGGGATCTTCGCGGACGGCCACTCCAAATTTAGTGGTCTAGCCTCGCACACCACACCCAGCGATCCTCTTTACTTTGGCTACTACCACAATCTGAAGATCAGCAATATGGGTGATTGGAGTCCTTCGAATCCTATCGACTAAGGAGGTCATCGGATGAAACGCAGCGTGTCGACCGGTTGGGCGGTAGCAATCGTAACCTTGGTGGTCGTCGTCATTGGAGGAGTCTATGTGTTTGGGTCCAACCAATCCGGAACTCACCATTCGACGGCTGCCTTGAATTCCAACAAGCCTAAGCCTCCGCAGCCGTTTATTCCTAAGGCGACAGGACCGTAATGGTCTCGCTGTTCATGGCGGTAGTTCTGGGGATTCTGATACCCCCGGAACCCGGCCCGCTCCATACGGCAAGGAGCGCTGCCGAAGCGATCCTTGCCCAACAAACCTCGGATGGGGCGATCACGATGGGAAAGGTTGGATCGAAGGAATCCACCGTCATCAGCTACTTCTCCTGCTTTGCCGCTCGAGGGTTGTTGGACGTGTACCGAAGGACACGAGAATCGAACTACCTTCACGGTGCTCTGGCATGGGTCGATTGGTATGCGGCCCACCAGAACGCAGACGGAACCATCTGTGATTACAAGGGTCGCTCGGGTACATGGAAATCGACGGGTCACTTCGACTCAAGCGACTCCTACGCGGCTGTTTACTTAAGCCTCGTTCAAGACCTCTACTCGGAAACGAAGGACAAGACCTGGGTTGTCCGCCACTCGCCCTCGATCCAGCTTGCGATCAAAGGGATCGATCTGACGATGCAGCCTTCGGGCCTCACGACGGCAAAGCCGGCGTACCCGGTCATGTACACCATGGACAACGTCGAGACGCTCCAGGGGCTCCGCGATGCCGCGTCGCTTTGCCAAGAGATCGGTGAGGCGGAGCTTGCGAAGAAGGAACGAGGCCAGGCGCAAAAGATGAAGCAATCGATTCTTTCCCTGCTATGGGACGAGAGCGAGTCCGCCTACCGAATCGGTATCCAAACCGACGGAGGCAAGATGGGCGGCCTTGAGAAGTGGTATCCGGATGTGATGGCCAACCTGATGGCGGTCGCCTGGCTTCCGTCTTCGGACCGAAATCGAGACCTGTTTGGGCGGCTCTACAAGCGATTCGGCAGCGAGGTCCCGCACGAGGTCAAGTCAGTAGATGACCTGGAGAAGATGATTTGGTGGGCCTGGGCAGCGAAAGGGGCCGGAGACCGCGATCTGCTTGGAACGCTTCAGAGAAGGATGGCGGGATTCAAGGCCATCTGCCAAGACGGCTGTGACTGCGGCAATCTCGGACACGTCGCCAGGCTTATGGCCGAGCGCTGAGAACCTCCTCATGAAGCGCTTTCGGGGATCGTCCAGTCGCAGGCAGAAGAACGCTTTCGCTCCATTCGTCCCGGGTGCCAAACCATTCCATCTCACGATCTTCCTCATCGCCTTTTCCCTAGTCAGCTGTGGGCGGCGCTCGGCGGGACCTGTCGAAATTGTTTACTGGACTGGATGGTCCTCCAACGAGTTCAACTCTCAGCAAGGGTTGATCGACGAGTTCAACAGAACCCACCCGAACATTCACGTTCGGCTCCTCAGCCAGTTTGGCAACTCGGGCTATCAGAAGGTCCGCATCGCCTTCGCCGGGGACTCGACCCCGGACATTATGTCGACAGTGTGGGCAGACGAGCTTGCGAGCTACGCGCAGCGAGGCGTACTGACTCCTCTCGACGCGTACCTGAAAGCCTCGGGACGCGACTTCGACAAGGAGTTCGTTCCCAGTTTGCGGAAGAGCCTACGGGTCGACGGACAGGTCTATGGCCTTGCCGTGACGACGAACTCCCATTTCATCATCTACAACCGCGACATCTTCGAGCAGTCTCATGTGAACGAGAACCAAGTGCTTCGGAGTCCCGACGCTCTATTTGCCGCAAGCCGGGCGTGTACAAAGGCCGCTGCGGATGGCAGCCTGATTCGGTACGGTTTTCGACCGGAGCAGTTGGTCACATGGGCGCTCGTGTTTGGCGGCAAGTGGTACGACCCTGCCAAGGGCGTGATTACAGCCAACGACCCCCACAACGTGGCGGCACTTCGCTGGATGACATCGTTCAACAAGATCGTCGATCCGATGAAGTCGCGTTCTTTTCAGGCTTCCTTCGGGAGCGACTACTCGGCCAGTGGGCCGTTCTTTGTCGGCAAGGTGGCCATGAGAGAGACGGGGGAATGGGCCGGCAAGTTTCTGCACCGCTATGCACCGAATCTTCGGTACGGATTTTTTGCACTGCCCGCTCCTCAAGATGGGCGACCGGGCGCCTTCTATGGCAACGGCAGCGTGTTCGTGATCCCCAAGGCTTGCCGCCACAAAGAGGAAGCGTGGGAGTTTCTTAATTGGATTACCAGCGAGAAGCCGGTCGAGAAATTCTGCGAGACCATCGGCAACGTCCCCGCCCTGGTGGCGGCCGGTCAGGCGCCGGCGTTCCAGAAGAGCCCTCTTTTCCAGTTTGCGGTGGCTTTGTCGCAGGGGGAGAACGCGGTTGGGCCTCCAGGAATCGCCATTTGGCCCACCTATTCCCGAGAGATCGCGCGCACTGAGGAGAGCGTGATCTATGGCGGCAAAGATGCCCAGAACGCTCTGGACGAGTTGCAGAGGCGAATGGAGACCGAGTTCCGGGAGACCAAGGAGGATCTCAGCCGGTGAGAGTGGCCAGGCCGCTTGGAGCGAACCGGTGCTGACCTCGGCTCGACGACCGACAAAGGTTCGGTCGCCGATGGAGGCAAGGAACCTGCGGAACGGGTTGCTCTTCGCGGCGCCTTGGATCGTGGGACTGGTGGTCTTCTACGCCTATCCGATTCTGGCGTCTCTTTACTACAGCTTCTGCTCGTACGACGGCATCCGCCCGCCACGGTGGACGGGCCTGCAGAACTACCACCGCATGTTCTTCGAAGACGACCTGTTCTTCAAGGCGCTTTACAACACGCTCTACATGGTCGTTTTTGGCGTGCCTTTGAGCTTGTTGTGCGGGCTGGGCGTCGCTCTCCTTCTGAATCAGAAGGTTCGAGGCATCTCTCTCTACCGCACGATCTTCTATCTGCCATCGATTACCCCCGTCGTGGCGAATTCGATCCTCTGGTTGTGGCTGCTTAACCCGGATATCGGCCTTGTGAACGTCGTGCTTCATCACTTGGGAATCGCCAAGCCGCCGGCCTGGATCGCGGATCCGCTCTGGTCAAAGCCTGCTTTGCTGCTTATGGGGCTTTGGGGGGTTGGTGGAGGAATGGTGATCTATTTGGCTGCTCTCCAAAACGTCCCGGTTGCCCTCTACGAAGCTGCTTCTCTCGATGGCGCCGGCATTCTTCAAAAGCTAAGAAACGTCACCCTGCCGATGATCACACCGGTGATCCTCTTCAACGTGATCACGGGTCTGATAGGGTCGTTCCAGTACTTCACCGAAGCCTACGTGATGACCAACGGGGGCCCCGAAGACTCCACAACCTTCTACGCCCTCGACCTGTTCAACCGAGCCTTTCAAGACTTCCACATGGGCTACGCGTCGGCAATGGCGTGGGTTCTGTTTCTGATCGTGCTCCTCTGCACGATTCTCGTTTTCAAGAGCTCGCTCAGGTGGGTCTACTACGGAGGCGAGAACCGGTGAGCCGAGTACGAGTAGGCGTTACTCACCTGGTCCTGGTCGGGCTGGGGATCGTGTTCCTTTTCCCCTTCTACTGGCTGGTCTCGACAGCTCTCAAGCCGGACGCCCAGATCTTCGCCATGCCGCCGGTGTGGGTTCCCAGACATCCAGTTTGGTCCAACTTCTGGAACGGCGTCAAAGACATACCTTTTCTTCTTTACACGTTCAACACGATCCGGATTTGCTTTCTTAACGTGCTTGGCACTGTTGTCGCCAGCTCCTTGGTTGCGTACAGTCTCGCGAAGATTCGATGGAAGGGTCGAAACGTGCTTTTCTATTCGCTGATCGCGACGATGATTCTGCCTGGTCAGGTCACGATGATCCCCTCCTTCATGATCTACAAGTGGCTTGGCTGGATCGGGACCTTGCTCCCCTTGACCGTGCCGTCGTTCACCGGCGGCGCGTTCAGCATCTTCCTGTTGCGACAATTCTTCATGACGCTTCCGAACGACCTTTCCGAGGCGGCGAAGCTGGACGGTTGCAGCGAGATTGGCATCTACTGGAGAATCATTCTGCCGCTTTCCAAACCTGCCCTGATCACGGTCGGGCTATTCGCCTTCGTGGCGTCTTGGAACGACTTTCTCGGCCCCCTGTTGTATTTGAACGACGAACGAAGCTACACGCTGGCAATTGGACTTCAGAGATTCGTCAGCCAGCACGATGCCGAATGGGGCAGGCTCATGGCGGCCTCCACGCTGATGGTCCTGCCGATTGTGATCATCTTCTTCTTTGCTCAACGAGCCTTCATCGGCGGCATTGTCCTTACAGGAAGCAAGGAATAAGAGCCCTGAGTCCGCCGAGGCTTAGTTAGTCCTAGTAAATCCTTGCCGAGCAGAAGGGCTAAAACAGAACCGGCCAAACAGCCTCGTTCGGATCTTGAGCGCAGGCTCGAACCATTCGCCGCCAGCGGGGATCGCGCTAAAAACAGGTCTCAGGATGACCCGGGGACCTTCCGAATGGTATAAACGAAGAGTCGATCGCGGGGGGCCTTCAAAGTCGTGACTCCCTACCGACGCTCCCGCTATCCGGTTCATAAGGAATATTACGCGTGGCAAAACAAGCCGTTAAGAAGGTCACTGAGACGCCGTCAGAGCTCGAAAACTACCTGCGCGAGATGCTTTTCATTCGCCACTTCGAAGAGAAGTGCAATGTGGCGTATCGTCAGGGCAAAGCGGGCGGATATATGCACGTTTACATCGGAATGGAAGCGCTGGCTGTAGGCTGGCTCAGCTCCATCCGCAAGGGTCACGACTACGTGATCACTGCCTATCGGGACCACGCGCACGCGCTGCTGCTCGGCACCGACCCCGTGAAGGTCATGGGCGAGATCATGGGCCGCAAGATCGGCACCGCGGGCGGTAAGGGCGGCTCGATGCACATCTACGATCCCAAGCGCGGCTTCTTCGGCGGTTGGGGAATCGTCGGAGGTCACGTGCCGCTTGGCGCCGGCCTCGCTTTTGCGAGCCGATATCGCGGCGACGACCGCGTGACGCTGAACTTCCTCGGCGACGGCGCGGCCAACCAAGGCGTCGTGTTCGAAACGCTCAACATGTGCGGCCTTTTCGACCTGCCGTGCATCTTCATCGTGGAGAACAACGAGTTCGCCATGGGCACGCGGCTTGAATACCACGCGGCCGACCCCGAGCTGTGGAAGCGCGGCCTGCCGTTCGACATCAAGAGCGAGCGGATCGATGGCATGGACGTCATCCAGATGAAGAAGGATGCCCAGCGGATCGTCGATTGGGTGCGCGAGAACGGAAAGCCTTACTTCGTCGAAGTCATGACTTACCGTTACGCCGGCCACGGCGCCGCGGACAACGACCGCCAGCTCTATCGAACCAAAGAGGAAGAGGCCGCAGCTCAGAAGCGAGATCCGATCGGTCGGCTCCAGCACTTAATGATCGAGATGAACATCATTAACGAGGAGAAAATCGAGGCGATCGACGCGGAGATTCAGGAGCAGGTCGAGAAGATCTACGAGGCCGCCGACGCCAGCCCATTCCCTGACCCCGACGAGGTCTACGACAACATCTACACCGACATGACGCCTGAGAAGGGTCACTAACCGCAGGAATCTAAACTTGGCCGCAACAGTCGAATTAACCTATCGCGACGCTCTGCAGAAGAGCATGATCGAGGAGATGGACAAGAACGCCGACGTCTTCCTCATGGGCGAAGACATCGGGCGTTACGAGGGCACCTTCAAGGTAACGAAGGGTCTCTTTCCCAAGTATGGGCACCGGAGAGTTGTCGACACGCCGATCACGGAGGCTGGCTTCGCCGGCATCGCGACCGGCGCCGCGATGGCGGGCCTTCGGCCGATCGTCGAGTTCATGACGATGAGCTTCTCAATCCTCGCGCTGGACCAGATCATCAACCACACCGCCAAGGTCCACTACATGACCAACGGCGAGGTGAAGTGCCCAATAGTCTTCCGCGGGCCAGGCGGCGCGGCCAAGCAGCTTTCGGCCCAGCACTCACACTCGATGGAGGGCTGGTACGCGCATGTGCCGGGCCTCAAGGTCATCTGTCCGGCCACACCGGTTGACGTCTACGGCATGTTGAAGACGGCCATCGAGGATGACAATCCCGTCGTGATGTATGAGAGCCCCGGTCTCTACGGTATCAAGGGCCAGGTTCCGGACGATGCGAACTTCAAGGTTCCATTCGGCAAGGCTCAGATTCTCAAAGAAGGGAAGGACGTGAGCTTGGTTGGCTACTCCAAGATGACTCAGATCAACCTTTTGGCTGCCGAGCTGTTGGCAAAGGATGGGATCGATGCGGAGGTGGTCGACGTTCGGTCGTTGCTTCCTCTCGATACCGAGACGATCTACCAGTCGGTCCGCAAAACGCACCGTGCGGTCGTGGTTTACGAAGACTGGCGCAGCGGCGGCTTTGGAGCCGAGATTGCGGCGCGAATCGGCGAGGACTGCTTCGACGATCTCGACGCTCCGGTGTCGCGCGTGGCGGGACTCAACGTTCCAATGCCGTATGCACGAGTTCTCGAGCTGGAGTGCATCCCCGACGAGAACAACGTCGCGGAAGCGGTCAAGCGGCTCCGGTAACGCATCGCGTGCCAGTGTGAGCGACGCCTGTGGCGTGGCGCCCGGTGGTGGTATCCGCGCTCGGCAGCGAACGAGACCCACATTCGGATCATCCTGTGCTTCCTCCGGGACCAACGCGTCACGACGTGTCCCCAGCGCTTGACCGGCTTGGGACGAACCGGGAGCATATTCTCAAGGTTGTCGATGGGCCTTTCAATCGCTATCGGAGGGGCGGTCTGGCTCAGGCGCGCGTCGTTTCGAGCTTCCAAAGGATGCAGCACTATCGCCTCTGGAAGGGTTGGTCCCTTGGGTGCGGGCGGCTTGGGCGGCACCGACGTTGGTGTGGGTTTCGCCTGGGTCGAAGCCTTTGCCGAGGGAATCAGCGGAAGAGCAATTTGAGTCTGCTTGAGAAGCTGCGGCTTTGGCGGATCGGCTGGAGGCGTTGTGGCGGGCTGGGGAGCCGGCGCGGTCTTCAAGAGGTCGGGGGCCGCAGGAGTTTGTATCGTAGTGGTGGCCTCCTTGGTAACGGCAGGCTGAGTTGGCGCCTCTACCGGCTGCGTCATCTCTGGCTTGGGAGGCTCTGGGGCCGGAGTGACGGTGGCAGGCGTCGGGGCCGCGAGTTCGAGGCCCGCCTGAGGTGGGCTCGTGTCTTGCAGCAAGTGAGGGGTCACCATGATGATCACCTCGGTCTTGGTTCCGATGTTGTTCGTGGTCCTGAAGAGCTGGCCGATCACCGGAACGTCCCCGAGGATCGGGATTTTGTTGACGTTCTTCCGCACGTTCAGGTAGCTCATTCCGCCGATCACGATCGTCTCTCCGTCCTTCACGCGGACGGTGGTCGTAGCGCGGCGAACTGTATTGATGGGCAGTCCATTGTTGCCGCTGCCGACCGCGTCGCTGACCTCCGGGTTGAGCTGGATGGTGATATCGCCGTTCGACGCCACGGTCGGAGTCATCTTCAAGGAGACGCCGGTCTTGATATCCTGAACCGAAGCATAGGGAAAGCTGGCCGGACCGGTGATGACTTGGAAGTAGTTCTCCTGGGCGACTTCAACGAGCGCCTCCTTGCCTTCCACCGTCATGATCCGCGGATTGGCGCGGACCTCCGCCTTACCTTGACCCACCAGCAGCTTCATGGTGTCGACGTCCGACTGAACCGCCTTTGTGTAGGTGAACGTTGAGCCCTGAGTGTCGCTCGAGAGGCCGAACTGCCGCCAAAGCCAAGAGAAGTTGTACTGGTTGAGGGTTTGTGACGTGACCTCGGTGACGAGCGCTTCGAGGATGATTCGCGGGGGCGCCTTGTCGACGAGCTGCATGTCCTGCATGATCCGGCGGTACATCGACGGCGCGGCCGTGACCGTCAGCTCGAGCTCTCCGGCGGGCGCTTTCACGTAAGCGGCTTCGCTGGCAGGCAGAAGAGCCAGCATTCGCTCGGGAGTTATGTAGTTCGGCTTGTACAGGTGAGAGGTTGCGAACTTGAGAAAGTTGGGGCTTGTGGGCTCCGCCTTGCCTACCAGATAATAGCCGTCCTGTTTGAGCCACGAATAGTTTCCGGGAGCAAGGATGATGTCGAGCGCGGTCTCCAGGGGTACGTCCTTCAGGTTTGCCGAAATGGTGCCGGTGACCGTTTCATCCGGAACGATCACAGCTCCGGATTGGGTCGCCATGTCGCCCAGCGCCTGCTTCAGGTCCGAATCGGTAAAGACGTTGGTGATGTGCTTGGGCTGTCCTGGTGCGGCGGATTGGGATTGTGCCGGTTGGGGAGCCGGAGCGGCGACTTGGGGCTTAGCGCTCGGATCGGGAGATCCCGGTTTTTGTACCTGGTCCGAGGTCCAGGCGTGAACGGACGCGATCAACAAGATCAAAGGTTTCATGGCTTAGCCCAACTGCGAAATTTTAAAGGAATAAGCAGGCAAATACAAGGGACATAAAGAAAAGTGCTCCCGAAGGGACATGCACTTTGGCAGTCCCTTCGAGAGCACGATCGCCTGAATGGTTACTTCTGCTTGCTTGAAGAGAGAATTTCGATTGTATTGCCCTTAGGTCCGGCAGTAACCTTGATAGCCGCCACCGCCTTGGCCGTCTTGCCGTCGCCATAGGTGCAGGTCGCGGTAAGCGCGTAGGAACCAGGTTTCAGGCCCTTTGGATCCAGCGCAGCCGAGAAGCGCGCGATGGAGAGGGGAAGGATCGTGCCTGCGTCGGTCTCGCTGTCGATCTGCTTGAACTGAGTGAGGCCCGCCGTGTCCGTGATCGAAAAGGACGCGTGCGGCATCAGGTGCATCTCACCGTTGTTGGCGAAAGCCGCCAAGAGGCTGTAGGCTCCGCCTGCCTCTCGCGAAAGGCTGATGGGAGACGAAGGCAGCATCGAAAGGCTGGCGGTTTGACCCTTTGTGTGGGTGACGACCAAGATCTTGCTGGCTCCGGCAGGCTCGCCGTTCTTGGAGATCTGAGCGCTGAGAAGGCTGTAATAGTACGGTCGGGTGGCGCTATCGGGGCAGGCAACCGTCACCCGAACGTTTCGCACCTGGTGAGCCGCGATGGTCAGCGTGGAGGGTGAAACGGTGGTCCAATCGCCGGCCGAAAGGGCGTCTCCCTTGAAGTCGCCGATTGCGACTCCCTGGAGCTCTGGAGGAATTCCGGCCGAGAGGTTGACGGTGATGGGATCGTCGCCCGCGTTTCGCAGCCCGACAGTGATCGATCGAAGCGCCCCCGCCTGACCTTCCACCTCCACCGGGCTCGGTTCGGCGACAAGTGTCGCGTCAGGAGTGATCGCGGCGACCGACGCATCTCCCTGAACGTCCATCTCTTCTGAAAAGTGCTTGAGATTCTGGCTATCCGTTTTGAGATCGGCTTCCACGCGGTAGTGGCCGGACGGGATGCGCTTGGGCGCCGACGCCGTCACAAAAACGGAAGCTCCGGGCAGGATTCTCCTTGGAACGGCATCGGCCGAAGTCACCCGCAGCCACTGCGTGCCGACCAACCCATAGAGACTGAGCTTGCCGGTAACGCGAATCAGGCCCTGGCCCTGGTTGTGGACCATGACGCCCATGGAAACGGAGTTCGGCTGCTGTCCCGTCGCGGGAAGGTACCTGATCATGCCCTTCGTAGGATCAGCGAGTCGCGAGGGAGTGCTGCCCTCCACGTCGATCAGTACGGGAATGAGAAAACGAATCACGAGCCCAACGCCAGCGCCCGGCGCCCTGCGGCTCTGGATGACGATGGCCGAGGAGTAGAAGCCGTGTGCGGAGGGCGGCACGTTCATGCGAAGCATCACCGTGCCCGTCTGAAGAGGATCGATGTCCAACGCGGACTTGTCGATGTCCGACCAGCTCACGCTCGAGGCGAACCGCGACCTTTCTTCCGGTGTGATCTTGTCCTTTTCGGCGACGGTCCAGCCCGATTCGTCCTGCCCGAGATATTGAAGGGACACGTCGACGGACGATTTTCGGTCCGTCGCCGTATTGACCACCTCGATCGGGACGTTGTAGCTTCCGCCTTGCTTAACAGTGACTTCGACGCTCATCGGCTTCACCAGGAAGCCTTGAGAGAAGGCCGCTGTCGCCAAGAGCATGAGGCCTGAGAGGACCACGACCAATCGCGTCCATCGTACGGTTGAAAAGGCGGAAACTCTCATTTCTCGAAATGTCCTTGCATGATCTATGCCATAGCAGATATCGCATCTTGGGCAGAGCTAAGGTGCGCTAATCGAAATAGTAAAAGAAGAGCTGTTCGTCCAGTTTCCGTCCCAATTGCTGGTACTGCCGGAGAGCCCGTTCTTGAAAAATCGCGCGTACAGGACGACGGGAGAAGCCGCCTTATTCGCGGTAAAGGTAGTGTTCAAACCGCCGGAGGACGGGTCTCCGGTCGAGGACCAGCCGATCGTTCCATTAGCCGTATTGCCGGTGTGATCCGTCACGTGGAAGACCATCGTGTTCGTGCTCAGCGCAAGGTGAGCATTCACGTTGCACCACACGTAGTAAGTCGCGCAGCTGTCTCCGTTTCCGTTGCCGTTGGAGTTGTTCGAAGCGTTGTACGCCGCGCCAAATCCAAAGAAGAACGCAAGCCCCCCGTTGTTGTCGCTCGGAATAGCGAGCGAAGAGCCAGCCTGCGTGATCGGGCTGCCGGTTCCCGTCGGTCGAGTAGTCGTTGCGCTTACTGCGATATATGGCTGAACGGAGATCGTTGGATTGATCGACGCTTGGCTAGTTTGCGCGGTTGCCGCCGCGCTCACCAGCAGGACCAGAATCCCAAATCCAAGCTTGAAACCAATCATTTCGACTAATCGCCTATGCCTATCCTCTTCAAGTTCATTGTCTTATTCCCGGGCAACTTCTGGTCCAAACGATGCTCTGTCGGTGAATGCGTCTAGGGGGCGCTGATGGTAATCGTGAAAGACGAGCTGTTCGACCAGTCTCCATCCCACTGGTTCGAATTGCCAAAGATTGAGCTCTTATAGAAGCGAGCGTAAAGGACGATTGGAGAGGCAACCTTATTCGCGGTGAAGGACGTGTTTAAGCCGCTCGAACCCGGATTCCCCGTGGATGACCAGCCGATGTTTCCACTAGCTGTGTTGCCGGTATGGTTGGCAACATGAAAAGTCATCGTGTTGGTGCTTAGCGCCAAATGAGCGTTGACGTTGCACCACACGTAATAGGTGGCACAGTTATCTCCGTCGCCGGTGTTCGAGGAGTTGTTGGCGACGTTCCGCGAGATTCCAGTCCCGCTGCCGAAGTTACCGCTTTGTTCGCTCGCTATGGCAAGTGTCGAGGCTCCTTGGGTGATTGGGCTGCCTGTTCCCGAGGGCCGAGTAGCCGACGTGTTGACAGCGATATAGGATTGCACCGAAATTGTCGGGTTAAGCGTGTCGTTGTTCGACTGCGCCAATGCCGAGACAGAGCCAGCGGCTGCTGCCAGAACCGTTACTCCGAGCCGCCGAAACATCTTGGTAAAGCCGATTCCCATACTCCGTAAACACCTTTTAGGTTGCTGTAACCGTAACGGTTACGGTCGCGGAAGTATTTGTTGTCACGGACGTCGGCGTTGAGGTGCTCAAGCCCGTCAACTGAACCTTCAGACTCCCG
The DNA here is from genome assembly GCA_035550555.1 of Fimbriimonas sp. Taxonomy (GTDB): domain Bacteria; phylum Armatimonadota; class Fimbriimonadia; order Fimbriimonadales; family Fimbriimonadaceae; genus Fimbriimonas. The sequence goes on along the minus strand of DASZPA010000171.1, from coordinate 1,416 downwards.
TTCGTACCGGCCGTGGCTCCGTTTGGATTGGTAAACGTAAAGTTGTTGACAGCGAGCGTCCCCGGACCGGTATAGCCTGTGACGCTGCTCGAGATAGTAAAGGCCGTGTTGCTCTTGGCAGTAAAGTTGGCAGTGCCAGATGTGTACGTTCCCGAAAGGCCCCCGTCCGAAATCGTGATATCGAGGGCGTTGGATGCCGAAGTAAACGTGACGTTCACGTATTTGGAGATCGTGATCGTCGGATGCATCGTGGCCTGACTCGTTTGACAGAGGGCAGATCCGGCCAAAAGCATCGCCGACAGCGCAGTGCCACCCCGGCCGAGGTTTCTACAAGCTATTCGTCTAAGAGCAGATGGAATCATGGAGGTTCAAAGAGCCGTCACCGTGAGAGTAACGGTTGCCGATGTGTTTGTTTGAGGCGTTGCGTTGGTGAGCGTTAAGCCGGACAATCTGATTTGCAGACTTCCGTTGGTTCCGGCCGTTGCCGCATTCGGGTTGGTGAAGCTGAAGTTGACGATCGCGAGCGTGCCCGGGCCGGAGTAGCCGGTGAGCGAGTTCGAGATGCTGAACGCTGTATTGCTCTTGGCAGTGAAGTTGGCCGTGCCGGAAGTGTAGGTTGCCGCCTGGCCGCCGTCGCTAACCGAAAAATCCAGTGCGGTCGAAGCGGAGGTGAAGGCAATGTTCACGAACTTGGCGACCGTGATGCTGGTACTGACAGGCTTGTTTGCGGATTGCGCGTTGGCTATCGGGGAAAGCCCGCAGACAAGGAGGACCGCCAAGACCCCGATGAATCGGGATCCTGCCTTGTTCTTTCGGTTTGTGGCGGTCGCTTTTGTCATGGCCGATCGAGGTGAGTGGGACTAGGAAGCCGTAACCGTGAGCGTAACGGTGCCGCTGGTGTTGGCTCCGGAGGTCGGCGTCGCGCCAGTGTAAGCCGTGAGCGTGAGGGTTACGTTGAACGTGCCGCTAGTGGTGCCCGCCACCATGCTTGCGGGAGGCGTGTAGTTCGAAATCTTGAGCGTTCCGGGGCCTGTGTATCCCGAAACGGAGTTGCCGTTGGCCGCTCCGGACAGGCTGTAGTTGGTGTTGCTGTTCACCGTGAAGGTGACGGTATTCGAGACATAGGTGAGCGCTGCGCCGCCGTCCGTAACGTTGATAGTGAGGGGAGCTCCAGTCGCATTGATGGCAACGTACTTGGCGATTGTGATGCTGGTGCCGACATTGGCGTTCGTCTGAGCTCCTGCCAGTCCGGCCAGAGCAAACAGCCCCGCCAATGCTCCAAAGAGCCTGGAAGAGGAGCGACTCAAAAGCAAAGTGTTCATGATGGTAAATCTCTGATGATCAAGGTATGGAAACGGAGAGCTGAACGGTGCCGGAGGTGTTCGGCGCAGCCGTTGGGCTGGCGCCGCCATAAGC
>DASZPA010000170.1:0-7398 GCA_035550555.1 Fimbriimonas sp. | reverse complement strand
ATCTCGCGGAAGGAAAAGGCGATCCCGCGAAGACCCTCCCCATCGCTTGGATCAACGAGTGCATCCACGGCGATGAGACCGCGAGCTTCGAATCGGCCATGTGGACCTTCTACAACTTGGTTGCGGCGAAATCTGGGCCGGTGGCAAAGGCCCTTGAGAACGAGATCGTAATCCTGAATCCCTCGTACAACCCGGATGGCCACGAGAGGTATGTGGTCTACTACAACTCGATCGCAACCGGCTCCGACGACCCTTACGCCTACGAAAACCGGGAGCCGAGCGTCATCTTTGGCCGGCTGAACCACTACCGGTTCGATATGAACCGCGACCGTGTAGCTTTCAGCCAGGACGAGACCCGCGAGGAGTTCGCGGAGATGCTCAAGTGGAACCCGCAGGTCTACATCGACCAGCACGGGCAAGTCGGCTCTTACTTCTTCCCGCCTGAGCCAATGTCGATCAACGTCAACGTCGACCGAGCCCGCAACGCCAAGTGGACCGACATTTTCGGCCGCGCGACGGGACGAGCGTTCGACGCCAACGGACTTAGCTACTTCATCAAGGACGAGTTTGACCTCTACTATCCCGGCTACCTAGACGCCAGCAACACGCTGTCAGGCGCCATCGGCATGACCCATGAGACGGATGGCGGTCGCGTGCTTGCCTCACGGCGAGACGACGGAAGTGTGTTGACGTTGCGGCAAGGCATGGCAAAGCATTTCACCAGCGCCTTGGCCGTGGTCGAGGCCACTTCCGAGCATGGAAGTGACCTTCTAGCAGACTACGCAAAATTCAAGAAGAACGCCTCGACCGGTAAATCTGCGGGGACTTTCCAGCGTGTCGTCTTGACGGCCCCTGATGACCGCCCCCTCAAACGGTTCCAAAAGCATCTCAGCTATGCGGGTATCCACTCCTACTTTGTCGAACCCTTCTCCCAATCGGACGCACATGACTACTGGACAGGCAAGAAGGGCCCCGTCAAGTTCGATGGAAGCATCCTCGTGGTCGACATGGCCCAGCCGCAGGGGGCCCTTGCCAAGGCGCTGCTCGAGCCGACAAGTGACTTCGAACCCGAGTTCTCCAAGGCTCAGACTTCTAAGAAGTCAGCGGTTCCGGACGGCGAGAAATATCCTGGGCCGGACGAGCCGGAGTTTTACGATTTTACGGGGTGGTCTCTTCCGTATGCCTATGACCTTCAGGCTTGGTGGTGCGAGTCCGCGCCGAAGACGCCGGAGAACATGGACAACTTTCCGGACATCCCTCCATTCCCCCGAAAGAGCTCCATCGGCTATGCGTTGAGATATCGAGATCTCGATGATATTCTTGCCGTCCATGACGTTTTAGCTGCCGGCGTTAGAGCAGCGGTTACCTCGAAAGCGATGACCCTTGACGGCACAGCGTTCCCCGCTGGAACGTTTCTGTTCCTGGCGGACCGAAACGAGGACGGGTTCGAGAAAATCCTGCACGAGGTCGCAAACCATCGGGGAGTTCAGTTCATTGCGCTTCGATCGGCCTATCCGGACTCCGGCCGCGAAGGCCCCGGAAGCGGCACGGTGATCTCGCTGAAGCAGCCTAAAGTGGCCGTTATCATGGGCAGTGGCGACCGGATGTCTCAATGCGGGGCCATGTGGTACCTGATGGACCGCGTCTTCCATCTTCCGTTTGCTGCAATCAGCCAGGAGGCGCTGAACGGCGATCTGAGCCGCTATACGTGCATCGTGGTTCCACAGGGCGCGACCCTTCCTCATACCGACAAGGTGCGCGAGTGGCTTTCGGCTGGGAATGTGGCGGTCAGTCTGGGCAGCACCGGGTGGGTGAGCCAGTACGTGGAGCTGCCCGAGGTGAAAGGGGACGTTCAAGGTCTGCCCGGCTCGCTATTCCGCGCAAATATGGATATGCGTAGCTTCCTCATGTTCGGTTATGACCGGAATGAGTTGGCTGTGCCGCTGGAAGGCGACCGGTTCTATTCGCGGCGCAAAGAGGGCGGGAGCGTCGTCGTTTTGCCTGGAGCGGACAAGTCCAAGCTGTTGAGCGGATGGGAGTGGCCGAACGACACGGAGAAGAACCTTGCCGACGCCCTTTTCCTCCAAGACCAGCCTGTTGGCCGCGGTCATGTGGTCGTCTTCACCGAAGACCCCACCGCCCGAGCCATGTGGCCAGGTTTGTATAAGGCTTTGCTCAACGCGATGCTGATTGGTGCGGGTTCGTAAGGTCTCCCCTCTATGGCCGGGACCACAAGCCTGTAAGGACAAGCACAAACCAGTCGCGGTTACCAAGGTGGTCCCAAGCCTTCGAAATCCTTACAATCTAAGCGGAGTAGAATAAGCAAGAAGGAAACTTCGACAACATCCCCGTTGGCTAAAGCCGACTGTTGATATTTCCCAATGAAAGCCCGAAGATAAGGCTTAAGAACCTGACCCTAGTGGGCTCAAGGAGAATGGCTTAATGTATCAAGCTCCCCTGCCGGCGGAGTATGCCGATCTCGGATCGGAAGAGACCCGTGCGCGGATTCAGGCCGCCAAAGCCGCGCTTGGAGACCGCCTGGTCATCCTCGGTCACCACTATCAGCGCGACGAGATCATCGAGCACGCCGACTTTCGCGGGGACAGCTACAAGCTCGCCAAGGACGCCGCCGCGAGGCCCGACGCCGAGTTCATCGTGTTCTGCGGTGTGCACTTCATGGCTGAGAGCGCCGATATCCTCACTCCCGACGAGCAGAAGGTCATCCTGCCCAACATGGCTGCCGGCTGCTCGATGGCCGACATGGCGAACCTTTTTCAGGTACGCAACTGTTGGAAGGAGCTAGAGCGCATCCTCGGCGCCGACGTCTCAAAGTTCATTCCCGTCACCTATATCAACTCGGCCGCAAACCTGAAGGCATTCGTCGGCGAGCGGGGTGGCACGGTCTGCACCTCTACCAACGCGCCCACTGCCGTTAAGTGGGCTCTGGAGCAGGGCGAGAAGGTTCTCTTCTTCCCGGATCAACACCTCGGACGAAACACCGGCGTCAAGCTCGGCTTCGATCCGGATAGGGACATGTGCGTGTGGGACCCGTTTAAGCCCCTCGGCGGCAACACGGCGGAGAAGCTTCGAACTGCCAAGTTCATTCTATGGAAGGGCCATTGCTCGGTCCACCAGCGGTTTACTGTCGAGCAGATCGAAAAGGCTCGCACCGAGTTTCCGAACGTGAACGTGCTCGTCCATCCCGAGTGCCCGCTCGACGTGGTGAAAGCCGCCGACTTCAACGGCTCGACCGAGTTCATCATCAAGAAAGTAACCGAAGCCGAGCCCGGCTCGGTATGGGCCGTCGGCACCGAAATCAACCTGGTCAACCGGCTTGCGAACGGATTTCCAGACCGAACGGTCTTCTGCCTCGATCCCCAAGTCTGCCCCTGCTCCACCATGTATCGCATCCATCCCAGCTTCCTGCTGTGGGTATTGGAGAGCCTGGTGAAGGGAGAGGTCCAGAACCAGGTGATCGTCCCACCGAAGGTCAAACACTTCGCCCATTTGGCCCTACAACGGATGCTGACTGTTTGCGCTTGAACGTCATAATCGAGGTGGAATTAAACCTATAAGCTTCGACTTTGGCGATTTACAGATACTTGATGGAAGCCCGGAAGCTCGTGCCATTGAAAGGATCATGAGCCGCGATAAAGTATCTGCCAAGGAAGCTATTTTTACCACGCTACGTCAGGCTTTGCCCAAGGAATTTTCGTACAGCCTGCCTTGCGGGAGAAATATACGGAAGATTGGAGGAGATTCGCGGGAGAATCGGGATTGTCGATACAGCAGTTGCCGCTACCGCTCTGGAGACAAGGGCAACCCTCGTAACCGCCAACCAAAAACACTTCGAGCGGGTAACCGCGTTGGGTTACCCGCTCGAAACTGTTAACTGGCGTGAGGTCTAGCCTCCGCGGCGACCGGTGAAGGCCGGAGCGGCGGGGGCTTCTTGCGCGATCTCGATGTGAGCCGAGAGCGCCTGGTTGATGCGGTTCAGACAGTCGGCGAGGTGAGCTTTTCCGTAGGGGCCGCTCGCGTGAGCACCCTCGATCCGACCCTTCAACTTGTGCAGCTCAGCCAAGGCCAAGGCTCGGGCATCGTCTGGGCTCACGGCATCCTTGTGGACGGCCAGATCGATCATGATCGTCAGGTCGTCCCGCTGGAGTTGCCGTCGCAGGTCGCTGATCTCGTGTCCGGTCGAAAGCTCCGACCACACCGAGTCGTTGACGTCTCTAAAGAGTTGAGCCAAGGTCAACGTGTCGTTGGACCGGAACTCATTGTTCGTGATGCGCGACATGGTGTTCGGGTTGAAAACCTGACGCAGAGTCGCCGACTGGAACGCCCCAACCTGGTTGCGGATTGGGAACAAGCGCTGCTGGCCGCTCGCTTCGTTGCCGCTGGCGTTGGGGTTGAAGGTCAGCTTGTCCAGGTCATCCTTGGGAAACTTGAACGCGGTCTCGCTGAACACATAGTTATTCAGGATGTGAAGTGCCTTCTTCTGCTCGGCCGCAGGCAACGGAGTAATGGGAAGGCCAGCGCCGGGGTCCCCCTTGTAGCCGTTGCTCAGATTCACGCCGCCGATATAGCGAGGCACGTAGGATGCCGCACGCAAGTAGGTATTCAGCGCGCCCGTCCAAGATCGCGAGTAGTTGTAGTAGCTCTCGCCATTCTTGATTCGCCGATTGGATGAGGTTACGAGCAGGTATCGAGCCGTGTTCATCAGCTTCGACGCCCAGTCGAGCGGCTCGCCGGAGAAGTCGTATCGAACGTCTGCCGGATCGTAGTCGTCGGCAGTGCCATCGGATAGATACCGGTGCCCCGTCTCACTTCCCTCGCGAGCGATCTGCGAGAGCATGTGCTGCTCTGCAGTCGGACTGTCGGAAACCGGCTCCTTGTAGCCATAGCTGATAGCCCACCGGTCGTAGTCGCCGACGGTCGTTTGGTAGTAGTCGACACCCCTCTTCTTGAATGCGGCCACGTTGTACGGAACGTAGTCCATGACCGATGCAGAGGTGCCGTGGTTGGCAACGTACGCCGGGTCGCCCAACTGCTTCAACGTGATCTGCGTGCTGGAGATGAAGTTGTGCCGGAGCCCAAGGCAGTGCCCCATCTCGTGGCAAACGACCTCGGTCAGCCGCTGGTGGATGTACGCCTTCTTGTCGAAGGGAATTCCGTAGGCTGCCGATAGCCCCTCGAACAGGTTCGCGCCCTCCGCGGCGATCTGCGCTGAAGACTGCTGCATGTCGCAGGCCAGGTCTTGCAGTTTGCCGGGAAGCGGGATCGGCTCAGGGTTATAGAGAGCGGTCGGAGTCACGATCTCGTCGAACTCGCCCGCTGCGCCCGCGGCGAACACGCCGTCGAAGTTGATCGACGCGTTCAGGATCTCGCCGGTGAGCGGGTTGGCCCGCATCAGAGCGATCGCGAACGGCATGCCTGTGGTCCATCGGACCACGTTGTACCGGAGATCGGCGATGTCCCAATCGGCGTTGTCCGGCATCTGCTTGACCACGATCGGGTCCTTGATTCCGATTCGGGCGAACGCGGGGTTCCACATGAGGAGACCACGTCGTACGTCGTCACGGAATTCACGCGGTACGGCGTTGTCGATGTAGAACACGATCGGCTTGACTGGCGGCGAAAGCTTGGCGGAAGGGTCCGCCTTCTTGAGATTCCAACGCTCGATCATGTTCACGAACTGATCGCGGCTGCTTTGGTTGTCCAGGTTCTGATATCCCTGCGTGAAAAAGCCCACGCGCGGATCCCCGTGTCGCGGCTGATAGCCGTCTTGGGTCGGCAACAGCGAGAGGTTGTACGAGATCGACCAGGGCACCGTCTTGGGCCCCGCGCCGGGCGCTCGTCGAACCAGGGAGTAAACGCTGTGGATGACGGTGTTCTCGGGGAAGTTCTTGATGGAGTCGATGTAGGCGTGGCTCGGGTCCATCGAGAGTGCGCCTCCGCCACCCAGCGAGCCGCTGATCTCGGCCACGTCGCTCTTGAAGAAGGGTCCGACATCGACCAGGTAGCTCTTTCGATCGGGTTGTCGCGAATGGATATCGAGCGAGGCAAGCACCTCGTCCGGGAAAGAGCGCTCGATCATGCGCTTCACTTCGGGCACGCTGCTGCGGTGTGCCAGGTTCGGACGGATCAGTTCGATACGCGAGTCGTCGACCTTGCGGAACTCGAGAGGAATGTCGTCCAGGGGCATTCCATGAAAAACGGCAGCGCTGGGCGTGTCGCCAAGGCCGGAGCCGGACGTTACCTGCAGCAGGAAGAGCTTATTCATCATGCTCTCCGGCACCTCTAAGTAAACGGTGTCGGAGGCTCCCTTCTTCTGCCGATAGAGGGTGACCAGGCCGGGAATCTTCGTGAAGTCCTTGACCACCTCATCGATGGACCGAGTGTCTTCGGCTTGGGCGCGAGGTCCGGGTCCCTGGGGCGGCGGACCTCCCGGCATGGGTCCCGCGGCTCCTCCACGCTGGCCTCCGCCACGCCGCTGTTCGATCTGCGGGTCGGCCGATTGTCCCTGCTCTTGCTGAGCGTGTGCGATGACGAACGAGGTTGCAATTGCGACTGAGGCAAATGCACGCACGAAAGAAGAAGTGCAAATCATGCTATCTGTACCTACCCGATCCTATCACACAAGAAGTCACAAGGATCGATATTTCTTGCGAACCTTGAGCAATGTTCGTTCGTCTAAGTCGCGCTCAGTCCGCGTTTTGGTTTGTCGCATTTTAGTGGCTCTTGTGGGGCTACTCCCGTCCCTCTCTGTCGAACCGCGGAACCGGTTCCGTCACTGAAGCCCACGATAACATCGTGGGTGCGGATGGTGCGTATGAATCCAACCTCGAAGAGGTTGCGCCAGGAGTAACCTAGCGGCATGAGCAATCCGCCCGTGCGTTACGGCAAGGTCATCCGGCTACGTCCCGAGAAGGAGGCCGAATACCGTGAGCTTCACAACGCCGTCTGGCCAGGCGTCGAATCGATGATCCAGGCATGCAACATGCGGAACTTCTCGATTTTTCTCCACGAGTTTCCGGACGGCAACAAGTACCTGTTCATGGTGTACGACTACGTGGGAGACGACCATGCCGCCGACGGCGCCAAGATGGCTGCCGACCCCGAAACCCAGCGCTGGTGGAAGCTCACGGACCCGTGCCAGGAATCGCTTGCCAACAGCAACGGCGAGTGGTGGTCGACGATGGAAGAGGTCTATCGGCTCGACTAGGAGGCGCCGCTAGAGCAAAGCGCCCCGGAGCATCAGCAATGCCTGCTGCGTGGCTCGCCTGCGAATGTCTTCTCGAACTCCCCGGTAACGACTCTCCTCTGCGGACGTTCCGTTTGGACCGGCGAGAGCAACATAGACAAGGCCGACGGGCTTGTTGTCCACGTCGGGGGTGG
>DASZPA010000169.1:0-9811 GCA_035550555.1 Fimbriimonas sp. | reverse complement strand
GTCCGGGAACGACCACCATCACGAACGTCGCAAAGGTTCCTATGCTCTACGACTTCCCGATCTCCGCGACGGACTGGCCAGGAACGGTCGTCGACTTCTGGGGCGCGGGATTCATTTCCGTTCACGGAAACCAGCAAAACTTGGTCTGTCTCGACGGGCATGCCAAATCCTTCCCGCAGCAGCAGCTCATCCCGGATCCGAACTACAACGACGCGAACGGAGGCGGCGGATGCTCGCCTGCGAACGTATCGTGGTCTTACGGGAACTATCAGGGTCAGTGCTTCTGGTACTGGGGAACCAACTGGGCCGATCCGAATCACCAGTGATGCGGCTCGCCTTGCGGTGATGTCTCCGTCCAGACTTTGTGAGCCGGAGGTTCTTATCGCCTCCGGCTCTCGCGACACAAAATGACAGTCTTCATAAGGAACGGAATTCAGGGTCGCGAGAATCACTTTGCCACCTTAATCAGCATGAAACCAACGGTTCTTTTCTTACTCGTCTGCTGCCTTGGAGTTGCTGGATGCAACGTCGGTATGGCTCCCGAAGGACCAACAGGCGCCGCGCTCAAGGCAAAGTTCGATAGCCTCCCTATCGACAAGAAAATTCAATTGATACAGAGCGGTCCCGGATCTGCGGCCGATAAAGAAAGGCGAATCGCCGATCTGAAAGCTCAGGGCGGAAAGTAACCGCCTTGGTCGCACTGTCAGTTTTGATGGCTGTCTTTTCGTCGAATTTCCTTTGCGGCGGAGACGTCTCCGAGATCCCGCAGGTGGAAGCGGCGGGGGGCCACTACTCGTACCGCGAGAAGCCTGAGGATCCCTTCGCGATCATGAAGAAGGCCGGTTGGAACTGGGTTCGTTTCCGAATCTGGAACGACCCGAAGGATGGACTTTGCAACAAAGAGTACACGCTCAAACTGGCCAAGAGGGCGCACGATCAGGGCTTGAAGATCAGCCTCGATTTCCACTACTCCGACTGGTGGGCCGATCCAGGCAAGCAGTGGGCGCCGGCGGCTTGGAAGAACCTGTCGTTCGAGGATGCGGTGAAGGCGCTGCACGACTACACCAAGGACGTCGTCTCGGCGATGATCGCGCAGGGAACCCCGCCTTACATGGTGCAGGTGGGCAACGAGATTACGAGCGGAATCATCTGGCCCTTCGGCCGGTTAAAAGGCGACGATGAGGAGATATGGGGCCATGTGGCAAAGATCATCGATGCCGGAATCCAAGCGGTCCATGATGCACAGGGCTCGCACCGAATCCTCACGATGATCCACTTGGACCGGGGCGGAGACAACAAGGGCGCTCGCTGGTGGTTCGACCACCTGAACAAGTACAACGTCAAGTTCGACACGATAGGCCTCTCCTACTATCCTTTCTGGCACGGACATCTTGCCGAAATGGAGGCGAACGTCGACGACCTGGCGACTCGCTACAACAAGGACATCTACGTCGTCGAAACCGCGTATCCGTGGTCACTGGCATCCGATCAGCATCAGGAAGGTGCGGTTTTCGACGGCCGCTCGAAACTGGAAAGCGGCTACCCGGCCACCCCTGCGGGCCAGGCGGCATTCTTGAAGCGTGTCAAGGAGATCGTGAAGAATATCCCCGGTGGCCACGGGAAGGGACTGCTCTATTGGGCGCCGACGTGGATCTCGGCAACCGGTGCGAAGACGCCCTACGCCAACATGGCGACGTTCGACTATCAAGGGAACGCGCTGGCGGGCACCGACGAGCTTTCAGCCAAGCGATGAGACGGCGACCCGGCGAAGCCGTGCGTCATGATGGGAGAGGCTCTCCATGACTTCGCGGACCGCGCTCGGGTTACTGGCTTTAGGCATCGTCCTGTGTGGAACGGTCGCCGCGAGCGAGATCGTGGTCGCTCGTCCGAACCAACCGTCTCGAGTGACTATCGTCTACTGGGAAAAGTGGACCGGCTCCGAAGGCGAGGAGATGCGAAAGACCGTCGACGACTTCAACAAGTCGCAAAACCACGTCTTTGTGCGGTATTTGAGCATCTCGGACGTCAGCAACAAGACGCTCTTGGCGACGGCCGGCGGAGATCCGCCTGATGTTGCTGGTGTCTGGGCTGACCAAGTTCCACAGTTCGCGGACCAGCACGCCGCGCTGGATCTCATGCCGCTTGCCAAGGAACACGGGATTAGCCGGGCGGACTACATTGGCGCCTATTGGGACATGCTTTACTACCACGGTGGTCTTTGGGCGTTGCCGAGCACTCCTGCCTCAACCGCGCTGCACGTCAATAAGGACCTGGTGCCGAAGGAGTACGCATCGCCTAGAACGTTTCCCGACACGTTCGACAAGTTCGATGCGCTAGTCTCAAAGCTGAACAAGAAAGAGGACGGCCGCATGAAGGTGGCCGGCTTTATGGCGTCCGAACCCGGCTGGTGGAACTGGGCTTGGGGTTACTGGTTCGGCGGCAAGCTGGTCGATGGAGACAAGCTGACCATCGACTCACCCGAGAACATCAAGGCGTTTGAGTGGGTGGCCCACTTTGGCAAAGAGATGGGCTCTCAGCCCATGCAGGACTTCCAAAGCGGCTTTGGCAACTTTGCTTCCCCCCAAGATGCCTTTATGGCCGGCAAGGTCGCCTCCGAGCTTCATGGCGTCTATAAGGCGAACTACATTCGCCTTTACAAGCCGGATATGCACTGGTTCGCGATGCCGTTCCCGCATCCGGCGGGACGCGACGACCTCAGGAACCGAACCGTGCTCGGGCAAGACGTGCTCATGATTCCAGCCGGCGCCAAGCACCCTCGAGAGGCGTTCGAGTTCATCCGTTACGTGCAGCGGCAGGACGTCATGGAGAGCCTCTGTATGAGGCACGGCAAGAACTCGCCCCTGGCGAAGGTGAGCCAGAACTTCCTCACCCACCACCCGAACCCGTTCATCGCGCTGTTCGACAAGTTGGCACGTTCGCCTGGTGCGTTCTACGCGCCGAAGATCGGCATCTTGCCACAGCTAAGCGACGAGATGAACAACGTGTTTTCGCTCGTGAACTCGGGCCAAAAAACGCCCAAGGAGGCGCTGAGCGATGCCGAGCAGAGGCTGAACGGCGAGTGGAAGACCTACAAAGAGCAGGTAATGGACTCTCAATGAAGCGCGATGCGCGCATCGGCGTGCTATTCGCGATGCCGTGGATCTTCGGCTTTCTCATCTTTCTGGCGTATCCGTTGGTCGCCTCGCTCTACTACAGCTTTACCAACTTCTCGATCCTTCGCTCGCCTAAGTGGATCGGCCTGGAGAACTACCGCGAGCTTGCAGGCGACAAGGTCTTTCACCTGTCTCTCGCCAACACTCTCGTCTATGTGATCGGCGCGGTACCGCTGGCCACGGTGGTCGCAATCGGCTTGGCGATGCTCCTAAACACGAAGGTTAAGGGCATGGCCCTGTACCGCACGATGTTCTTTCTGCCCTCGCTGGTTCCGATGGTCGCTCTGGGCACCCTGTTCTCTTGGATCTTCAACGGCGACTACGGACTGCTCAATGAGCTTCTGCGCAAGCTACACGTCAATCCACCAAGCTGGATGTCTGATCCTGCGTGGGCCAAGTGGACGCTTGTCTTGATCGCGGGATGGGGATGTGGTCAGGCGATGATCATCTACCTGGCTGGCCTGCAGGACGTGCCAGTTTCGTTGTACGAGGCGGCTGAGCTGGACGGCGCCAAAACATGGGCGAAGACACGAAACGTAACGCTGCCGATGATCTCCCCCGTGATCCTCTTCAACGTGATCATGGGAGTGATCGGCTCCATCCAGATCTTTGCCGTTCCTTACGTGATGTTTCCCGGCGGCGCCCCGGCGCGATCAACCTACCTTTTTGCGATGTACCTGTTCGATAACGCCTTCAAATTCCAGCGAATGGGCTACGCCAGTGCCATGGGATGGGTGATGTTCTTGATCACCTTAGTGCTGACACTGCTCGCACTCAAACTCTCCGACAGGCATGTGCACTATGAGGGTGGGTAGTCGATGAAGAAGATGACCCCCGGCAAGTCGGCAGTGACGCAGATCGCTCTGGTCGTGCTGTCACTCGTCTTCTTTCTACCTCTGTTGTGGATGGTGTCCACATCGCTCAAAACGACACCCGAAACGGTCGTCACGCCTCCTGAGTGGGTGCCTCACCAGCTTATTTGGAAGAACTATCCTGACGCCGTCATGTACGGCAGCAAGGAGCTAGGTTACATTCCGTTCCTGGTTTATGCTCGGAACACGCTAATCATCACCATTCTTTGCGTGATCGGGACGGTCATCTCGAACGGGGTGGTCGCTTACGCCTTCGCACGACTCAAGTGGCCAGGCCGTGACTTCTTCTTTGGCGTGACGCTCGCAACGATGATGATCCCGTTCCCAGTGTTGATGGTGCCTACATTCACGCTGTTCAAGTGGTTGGCTTGGGTCGGCACGTTCCGGCCGCTCTGGGCGCCGGCATTCTTCGGGAGCGCGTTCTCGATCTTTCTTCTGCGGCAGTTCTACCGGACCATACCGATGGAGCTAAGCGAAGCCGCGAAGATCGACGGAGCAAGCGAACTCTCGATCTTCTTGGATGTGATAGTGCCCCTAGCACGCCCGGCTCTGACTGTAACGGCGCTGTTCGCTTTCATGGGGACCTGGAACGACTTCCTCGGACCTCTCATCTACCTTGTGGACCAGCACACCTTCACCCTTTCACTAGGCCTCGCGGCATATCAGAGTCAGCACGGCGGTACCTCATGGAACCTGCTGATGGCGGCCACTTGCCTGGTCATCCTTCCCGTCATCGTCGTGTTTTTCTTCGCCCAAAAGGTGTTCATCCAAGGCATCGCCACGAGTGGAATCAAGTAAGCCGTTCACAATAGAGGGATGGCAAGCCTGATTCGTCCCAATGTCCTCCAGATGACGCCCTACCTCACGGGCAAACCGATCGAGGAGGTCAAACGGGAGTTGGGGCTGGATCGCGTCATCAAATTGGCTTCCAATGAGAACCCGATCGGGCCTTCGCCAAAGGCTGTGGAGGCCGTTAGAAAGGCCGCCGAGCGGATGCACATCTATCCCGACGGCGCGGCTTTCGAGCTGAAGGAGAAGATTTCAAGCAAGTTCGGAGTGCCGAGGAATCAGATCTTGGTCGGCAACGGCAGTGACGAGCTGATCCACCTGATCGGTCTACTGTTTCTTGGAAAGCCTACGGACGAGATGATCGTCGGCGATCCCTCGTTCTCCCGATTCGACGCCTCGGCCCACCTCGCACCTAGCAAGTTAGTGAAGGTGCCGCTCGACAGCGACTTTCGCCACGACCTGCCAGCGATGGCGAGAGCGATCACTGAAAACACGAAGCTGGTCTTCGTTGCAAATCCAAATAATCCTACTGGCACGATTGTCTACAAAAACGAAGTGGACGCTTTTGTGCGGGATCTGCCGGAGCACGTCACCTTCGTTTTGGACGAGGCTTACTACGAATTCGCCGTGAACGAGCCCCGCATGCCGAACTCGCTCGACTACTTGGCCCAGGGCAAGAACATCATCGGACTGAGGACGCTCAGCAAGGCGTACGGTCTGGCGGGAATTAGAGTCGGATACGGCTTCGCACCGGCGTGGGTCTCAGACGCCATCGACCGCGCAAGAGAGCCTTTCGATGTGAACAGCCTGGCTCAAGCTGCCGCGGTCGCCGCATTCGACGACATCGAGCATTTGAAGCAAACCGTCGAGCACAACACGCGAGGACTTGCAACCCTGACGAAGGCGTTTGAGGCGGTTGGCGCGCGGCCCATCCCAAGCTGTGCCAACTTTGTTTTCGCTGATCTTGGAATTGAAGCAAAGCCCGTCTTTGAGGCGCTCTTGCGACACGGTGTCATCACGCGATCCGGTCACGCGCTCGGAGATAAGAACTCGTTGCGCGTGACCGTTGGGACCGATGAGGAGATGGAGATCTTCGCCGCTGCCCTCAAAGAAGTCTTGATGACCGCGACGGTTTGATTAGTTCTGCAGCGTTCCGTTCAGGGTAAATGAACCCGTTCCGGCGCCGAAAATCGTGACCGGCTCCATCTTGACGTCTTTGAAGCTGAGGGACATCTTGCCAAGCGACTTCGACACCAGAGTCATCGTTCCGGCCGTCGCATTCCACACGTTGCCTTCCAGGAGGCCCGTGTTTTCTTGCAGCGTCAGGAGCGTGTGGGACGGGGTGAACGTGAAAGTGTCTCCCACCAGCATCGACGCCGGCACGCCCATCGAAATGGATCGGGTGATTTCGTCGAACTTGTCAAACCCGTCGACTCGGATGTCGCTCCCCTCGGCATAGACGGAAACCTTGAACTCTTGTTGAGGAAACGCTTTGACGTGGACGTTGGCATCTTGCGAGGGTTCTTTCAGCGTGATGTTTGCCGAGGCAGTCGAGGCACTGGCGTGCTTCACTGTTCCGTCGTAGGTGGAGGCGCCGGCCTTGATCGTTAGAGTGCCGGAGCCCGATGCCGACGAAGGCAATTTGCCACTGACCGTAAAGTGCCCTGCTGCGTCGTCGAGATCGATTGCTTTGGAATCGCAGTGCCCTAAGATGGTGTGGAGGCCAGGTTGAAACGGATCGAAATCGGCATGCGCCGACATTGCCGCACTTTGAAAGACCGACAGCTTGCCCTCGGTGGCTCCTCCAGCACCCACGCTCATCGTCACGAGGCCGACGCGGCCAGAAGGCAGGTTCACGCTCCCCTCATAGTTGCCTGCCAAGGAACCGCCTCCCCCAGCGGTTGACGACCCGCCACCGCTTCCCCCACATCCCGCGCCGATCAACAGTGCGACGGCGGCCACGAAGAATACTGAGATCGAACTTATTCTCATGGTGGCAGCGTAAGAGCCGACCGCTAAAAAACCGCTATCCGCGATCTGTTATGGTGTTGGCCGTGAAGATCGGGGCCCATTTCCAAAGCGAATTCGCTCTCAACAAGGCTCGTGTTGCGTCGGGCGAGATCGAGCATGGGGTGGATGTTCCATGCAAGCCCACCGGTTTCGGTTCAGAGACTAATGGCGGCGAATTCCTTTGCCTGGCTCTCGCGGCTTGCTACGTCAACGACGTCTACCGGGAAGCGGAGCGGCGCGGCATCCGAATCGAGGTGATTCAGGTATGGGCGGAAGCCGAGTTCGGGGGAGAGGGAGAGCCAGCAAAGCACCTGAGCTATCGCGTGCGCGCCACTGCGGGCGAAGTCGAAGAAGGAACCGTTCGAGATCTTCTTACCCATGTGGATCGGGTGGCCGAGATTCACAACACGCTCAGGATGGCTGTGGCCGTGACGCTGACGTCCGTGGAAATAAGGACCGTTTGGCCCCTCTAAGCCCTTCTACTCGGCGGCAAACGCTCACGGGCCTTGGCCAATGGCACGGACAACGGCCCGAATCTGGCGAACGTAGAGGATCACGGGCGGAAGGTCCTCCGGTCCCAAAGGATTCTGCGGTTCGAGCCCGCAAACTCCCAGGTTCACGAAGGTCACGGCGTCACCTTCGAGGAGTGTGTACTCAATTCCGTCTACCATCAAGCGAACGGCGCCCCGCTGGACCACAAAGAACACTTCCCCGGTAGAAACGGACGCATAAGGCTGCGCTTCGAACAGCTCCAGAACTCCCGCCACCAGATTTCCTTCGGGCAGAGCGCAGTTGAAGAGCCGACCGAAGCCTGGCACAAAGCCGTGGCGCATCAGCCGCAGCCTCTCCTTCTCGTCCTCGAATCCCTCGTCGCCAAGCTCAGCCGCCCGAGCGGGACGGCGGTCCTGTGTCGGCAGCCACTTGCCGGTCTCCTCACGGTGAATCGCCATATTCTCCGTAAGCGCGTTCGACGGAAGCATGACGCGGCGCAGGTCGGTGTTCAACGCGTGGGCGATCCGGTTGCCGATCTCTGGCTTGACGGGCATTCCCTTTTCCAGGCGGACGATGGTGGACTTGTCGACCTCCGCGGCCAGCGCAAGCTGCCGAATCGTGAGGTTCTTCCGGATTCGCAGGCTCCGGATGTTGCGGCCGAGGAGGCCGTAGTCCAAGTTGGCTCTATGCAATCGAATGGCTCTATTTGAGAGGTTTTTGGCTATTAAGAGGCAGGCAAATTGCAAAAAACGTGTCCCGTTCGTACACGCGGACGCTATTTGTACGCTGGGGACCGCCGGATTAGTGTCCGGCGAGCCCTTGATTTACAAGATCGCTATTACGATGAGTGCGACGGTGGCCGATGATAGACAATCAGAATTCGAATAGATCAGCAAACTTGCTTCGGGGCCGCATTGGTGGCTTCACGCTGATTGAGCTGCTTGTCGTCATCGCCATCATCGCCATCTTGGCGGCGATCCTATTCCCGGTGTTCGCTCAGGCCAAAGAGGCGGCAAAACGGGCAGCCTGCCTGAGCAACACACGGCAGATAGGGACCTCGATGCTGCTGTATGTGAACGACTACGACGACGTGTTCCCCTCTGTTTACGAGGATCACGCAGCGCAGGTCTGGTACGACTCGTGGGACCTCCTCTTACCCTACACCAAGAGTCTGGACATCTTCTATTGCCCGGATCGGCACGACCACGGATGCGGCGGAGATTGGAACTTGGATGATCCCACCCGCTGTATCGGATATGGCTACAACTGGGGACCTTACCAAGACTTCACTCCCGGTGAATTCGAGGGCGGACTTTTGAACCCCTATTTTTGGACCGAAGAGAGCGAAGGGGCGACTGGCAGGAGTGGCACCGAAATCGTCGCCCCAGCTCAAACGTTCGCCTTCGGCGACACTCACGATCGGACCTGGTACACGGACTCGATCAGCACTGGCCTGACCACCTTTACGGGCACGTCGAACAGCCAGCTGGTTCACGGCGGAAGGTTCAACATGAACTACGTGGACGGTCACGCCAAGAACTCTCCCTGGAAGTTCGGCTGGTACCGCGTTCCCTTCAATCCGGCAATCCGCCTGACGTTCGTGGTTCCCCGCGATCGCAACATGTGGGGAGACTGGTGCGGAAACCCGGACGATCCGATTACCGTCGTCGTCGACGGCACGAACACCGGCACGCAGATCGTAGCCTGCAAAGACGCCGCCGCCAGACTGGTCGACCGCGTTGAAGAGTGGGCGCCAGACTAGTTCCCTTCCCAATGGCGCCGGACGGTGCCTCCAGGCTCAAGGTCTCTAAGGAGGCGTTGGCTGACCCGCATTTTCGCAAGGGCCCAAGCCCCGGTCCGCGCCCGAAGGATATAATAGAAGCCTTTCCGGGCGGTTAGCTCAGTGGTAGAGCACTACAATGACACTGTAGGGGTCACAGGTTCAAATCCTGTACCGCCCACCATCCTTCAAATTGAACCTGAGGCTTGGACCCTTATTCCTGATAGGTATCAAGAGTCCGCAACAGTGGCAGGCTCGCTTAGATCGAGCGGAACCGCCCACCCGATCTCTCTTGGCCAATCCGTTTGCAATACACTACATGCTGTGCCTTGATGCCCGTACGCCTATTTCTCTCATACGCACGCCACGACGACGAGCCCTTTGTCAGGCGTCTGTATGACGACCTCTTGGCTGCTGGATTCACGGTTTGGATGGATCGTGAATCGCTCATGTCTCGGGGACTGACGTTTCACCAGGAGATCAAAGATGCCATCCGCACAGAAGTCGACCGCTTGGTGTATGTTGGAGGCCCGAAGGCGGCTTCTTCCCGGAACGTGCGGGAGGAGTGGAAGTCGGCGTTGGAGTACGACCACGTCGTAGTTACACCCATTCTGCGGCTGGGCGAGTACGAGCAAGTTCCCGGCGAACTGGCACTCCTTCACGTCGAGGATTTCCGCGACGATCTGGATTACCCG
>DASZPA010000168.1:0-4054 GCA_035550555.1 Fimbriimonas sp. | reverse complement strand
ACGTCTAGGAACTGACCCAGACCTCCTGTGTACCTACCCTCCGAGATGCGGACGAGCTCTTGGGCGTTGACTACGGCGTCTTGAGCGACGGTCACACGCTTGAGCGCGGACTGTAGCTGGACGTATGCTTGGCTCACGTCGGTGACGGCTTGGTTGGTCGTGTCGATCAGGGACTGACGAGCCGCCTCCTCGTTGCCCTGAGCTTCTTTCACCCTGCCGGCGGTAAAGCCACCATCGCCGAAGGTCACCGTGACATTCACTCCGAAGGCGCCGCTACGGCTGGAAAAGGGGTCGTTTGGTCCAGCCCCGCTAATGCCCGCGGAAGCCGAAACGTTCGGGAGGTTCTCCGTCTTCGCCGCCGAGATCGCGAAATGGGCGGCGGTCACTTGTTCGCGAGCCGCCTTAATGTCGGGGCGAGTGCTGAGAGCTTGTAGGACGAGCTTAGACAGGTCGGCCTCGGCATCCAACACCTTCTCACCACCCGCGGCCAAGTTGATGGGTGTTCGCGAATCGATGCCGAGCAGCTGGGCGAGCGAAACTTGAGAACCCAAGGCATTTTCCTGGGCTGAGACCAGAGAGATCACGGCGGCCGCAAGGTTGGTTTTGGCCTGCACCACATCGACAGGAGGGCCCAGACCCGAATTCATGCGCGCGTTCGCCTGGTCCAATTCGCGCTGGCGATTGGTTACGTTCGCTTCGCTCGTCGTGACGTCTTCTCGGCTTTGGACCAAGTCGTAGAAGGCGAGCCTCACTTGCATCGCGATCGATTGTTGGGTGCGAGTGAGGGTGTGGCGAAGCGATCGCTCCAAGGCTTCTTGCTGCCGAACCTGAGCCCGCGTGTGCCCGAAGTCGTACACAAGCTGCTGGAGGCCAACGGAGGCCGAAAAACGGTCACCAACCTGCTCGCCGCCGTCCAGCAGGGATCGGGAGTCGTTGAATCCAGCCGCGCCGATGATTTGAGGATTCAAAACCGATGTTGCCTGTTGGGTGCGGCCTTGGGCGGAAGTCACACTTGCCATCGCAATTCCGATGGTGGGCTGCTTGCGAAGGGCGATGGCGACGGCCTCTTCCGGCGTCAATGGCTGGGCTCCGATCTCGGGCGCCGACGGCTCTGCCAGCTTCAAAGGCGTGGGAATCGTAATATCCGGCGTCGTCACCTTCGGCGGTGGCGTGGGCTTATTTTGATCCTGGGCTTGGGCAGCAGCAACGATGCAGACCAAGACGGCCAACGAACCTGTGACTTTACGAAACATCCGCAGGAAGCTCCTCAGGGTGTCCACCGACGGAAACGGCCGAGGGCTCGATGATGAGCGGCCGCTCCAAATCCAGATGCGGCTTTCGGAATTTGCGGATCAGATCGTCGAACAGGGTGTAAACCGTCGGCACGACGAAGAGAGTCAGCAAGGTCGAGGTCGTGAGTCCTCCGATGACAGTGGTAGCCAGAGGAACGTACATCTCCGACCCGGTTCCGATACCCAGCGCCAGCGGCATCATTCCGAGGATCGCCGCCATGGAAGTCATGAGAATTGGGCGCAGTCGGGTCGGGGCGGCAGTTATGACGGCTTCGTCGCGCGCCATGCCGCGTTGGCGCAACTGATTCGTATAGTCCACGAGCAAGATGCCATTCTTCACTACGATTCCAATCAGCATCAAAAGGCCGATGAACGCCGTCAAGCCAAAAGAGCGCCCGGTCAGGAAGAGCGCGAGCACCATGCCTATGGCGCACAAGGGGACGGAGCATAGCACGACCAG
This sequence comes from Fimbriimonas sp., assembly GCA_035550555.1. Lineage (GTDB taxonomy): Bacteria > Armatimonadota > Fimbriimonadia > Fimbriimonadales > Fimbriimonadaceae > Fimbriimonas. The sequence continues at coordinate 2,302 of DASZPA010000168.1, read as the reverse complement.
CGGATAGACGAACGACTCGAACTGGGTCGCTAAAAGCATGTAGACCAGCGCAACCGCCAACAGCACCGAGACCGTCAGGCCCTCGTGATCGTGTTGGGCTTGAAGCTGATCCGGGCTGAAGGCCCAGTAGCTGCCCGGCGGGAACTGGACCTTGGACAGAGCCTTCGTGACGTCCGCCATCACTTCGCTTTGTGGCCGATCCACCACCCTGCCGCCCACGTCGTTATAGCGTTGCCGATCCAGTCGCTGCACCTCTCGCGGCCCCGCGCCAATCTGGGCTGTCGCAACCTGCCCCACGAGCACTGGCCCGGTCGGCCTGTTCTCAGTTCCAGCCACCGGCAGCCGATTGATTTCCGGGACGCTTAGACGCAGGTCTTTGGGCACCTGGACGATGATCGGATATTGAAAACCGTTCTCTTGGTAATAGGTTGATAGCTGGCCGCTCGTGGAGGCCGTAAGCGTGTTGGCGATGTCCTGAAATGAGACCCCAAGCGTCTGCGCTTTGTCTCGGTCGATCTTGAACCGCAGCTCTGGGGTGACGTCCTGAAGGGAGGTGTCCACGCCATCCAGTCCCGGAATTCCTTCCATGGCTGTCTGAACGTCGTGCGCAGACTGTGAGAGTCTGTCCAAGTCGTTCCCGAACACGTCGACGGTGAGGCCAAGGTTGTTGCCTCCGATGATGTTCGAGACGACGTCGAAAGGCCGAACGTAGGTCTTGGCGCCGGGGATCTTCTTGAGCTCGTTCTGGAGCCGCTTGACGACGTCCTCCGTTTTGCTTTTCCTGCCCTCCTTCAATTGGATGGCAGCGCCGCCGCTGTTCGGGCTCGATGGTCCGCCGCCGCTGCCTCTAAAGTTGAAGCCCGCGCCGGTCATGTAGGTTTCGATGTCGGGATCCTTGGCCAGGATCGCGTCCACCGATTTCATGATGCCGTTGGTTGTCTCGAGGTCGGTTCCAATCGGCAGTCGAACGTTGACGCTCAGGTTGCCAGTGTCGGTTTGCGGAAGGTTTTCGCGCCCCACAAACGGCCACAACACGGCTGCGCCGATGATGGCCAACGCGGCGATCCCCAAGATGGCAGCCCGGTGGTGGATGGCCCATGTGAGACCCCTCCGGTAAGAGTCGTCGAGGTTTCGGAACCCCTGACCTGCGCGATCGAAAAGCCTCGCAATCGGCGTGTCTCGGAATCCCAACTGCTTGCGCAGCTCCGGATGGGCCTCGGCAATCACATCGTTCTGCTTGATCATGCGGGCTGCCAGCATGGGAACGACCGTGGTGGCGTCCAGGAGCGAAACCGCGATCGAGAAGATGACTACCAGCGCGAACTGTGTGAAGGTTTGTCCGGTCTGGCCCTTGAGAAGCAAGAGCGGCAGGAAAACGATCATCACCGTAAACGTCGAGGCGAGCACTGCCGGAATGATCTCTTGGGTGCCGCTCACGGCAGCCGCAGCCGAGGATTTCTTGTCACGCTCAATGTGCCTATAGATATTTTCAAGCACAACTATGGCGTCGTCGACGATGAGTCCGGATGCCAAAGCGAGGCCGCTTAGCGAGATCGTGTTGAGCGTGAAGCCGCAAAAGTGGAGCAGTGAGAACGTGGAGATGACCGAAATCGGGATCGAGAGCGCGACCACGAAGGTGCTCCGCAGATTGCGCAGAAAGAAGGTGATGATCAGGATGGCCAACACGCCGCCGATGACCGCGGTCTGCTGGAGATCCGAAATCGAGTCCTCTACGAATTTGGATTGATCGTAAAGCGGGTGGAAGTGGAGGTAGGGGTATCGCGCCTCGATGTCGGCGATCTTTGCCTTGATGCCGTTCGCGGTATCCACCGTGTTCGCATCGGACTGTTTTTGGACGTTCAAGCCGATTCCCGGCTCGCCGTCCACGCGCGTGTAGTACTCGATATCTTGCGTGGCATCGCGGACGGTTGCCACTTGCCCAAGAGTCACCAACTGCCCGTTGACAGTGGCCAGCGGCATCTTGGGGATCTCGGATGGGCTCTTGAAATAGCCGACGCTCCGAATGCTGTACTGCGTGTGGCCCTCCTTGGCAAAGCCGGCTGGGAGAGAGATGTTCTCCTCGCTCAGCCGCTTGGAGATCTGGGACATCGAGATCCCGTGCGCCTCGAGCTTGGCCGGGTCCACGTCGATCACGATCGCGCGGTCGTACCCTCCGGCGATATTGACTTGCGCGACGCCGTCGGACCCTTCGATGATCGGGCTGATCTGGTTCGTGAGGACGTCCCGCAGATGGACAAGGTCAGGATCGCCCGAGATGCCGTAGTTGATGATCGGCTGGGAG
>DASZPA010000167.1:0-6780 GCA_035550555.1 Fimbriimonas sp. | reverse complement strand
GTGCACGGGCTTCGAATCGCTGCCCGTGGTAGCGAGGTCGACCACCAAGTCTCGAATGTGCGTCAGCGTGGTCCCGGTGACCCCAGACGAGCTTCGCAGGGCCGCATAGGCGCTGTCTTGGAACCAATCGAAGACGATCGTGCCAGTAGTGCCAGTCGGAATTCTGACTGAGAACGTGACGACCTCTCCCGGTCCTACCTTTGGGGACTGAGGAGTCAGCCTCATTGTCTGATGAAGGACCGTGGCCGTCCACATGTCCGCTTCCTGTCCGGTCGACGTGTCCTTGATGACCGCTCCAATGTCGGCCGCAAGGGCGAGAGCTCCTCCTGCGAGAACGACCCCGAGGCAAGCCGCCATGCGAGCGAAGATTGCTGCCTCGGAAGCGCCGCCCGCCAAAATCGCGTCTTGTACCGCCGTTGCTTCCTTCAAGAGCGGAGCCAGGGCCTTTAGAACACCAGCGCCAACCGTATCGTTCGTGACAAAGAGATTAAGGGCGGACCTTGCCGTTGTCCCGAGTGCGACGCTTCGTGCTGAAGCGATCGACAAGACTTGCGCGAAGCTCGGAAGTGCGGTGAGCGAAGAATAGGCCGCCGTCAATTCTCCCAAAGTCCATGTAAGAGCCCCAAGGCCGATGGCTGAGAAAAGCACGTTGGCAAAGAAAGCGACGAAGGTGGACCCTCCCAGCTCGCTCAGATCTTGCCGCCAACGGATGACTTCGTTCGTCCACTGCTGGTCGCTGAAGAAAGCCGGCTCGATCGCTCCATAGACAGGCTGAAGCGAGACGATTTTGTATTCGGTTTTGTTATCCTTGGGCTGGACCGGCAGGCTGACGTCCGACGAATAGCTCGGCGCCCAGCCTCCGCTCACATTGAGGAGACTCGAAGCCGGAGATACGTTGAGGGGCCCGGCTGTGTAGGACGGAGGGCTGACGTCCCTCTCAACGTTTTCGGTGTCCCAATGTTTGCTCGTGTAAACGTACGCCTTCATGAAGCGCCGCCACTGGTTGATCACCTTGAACCCCGTCCCGGCGTCCAGCGCGGCCATCGTAAGCCCGTCAACGGCATCTGACGGATTGATCAACTGGAGATCTGGGGCATCCTTGGGCTGCATGACCTCCTTTGGGAGCACGATAAGCGATGCCAGCGAAGTCGCTGCGCTGGAGAGTGCAGACGAGATGGCCGAGTTACCGTTGGCCAAGGCATAGGGATCGGTTGCCATTTGGCTGGAGATAGTGGAGGCCAAGGGCGCGACAGCCGCGCTGGTATTGATCGCTTCCAACAAAGGTTTGATGCCGTCCCGCGTGTAGTTGGCGCCGCCCAGGCTCATGAAGAGCAGGGCCACGGCTGTGGATGTCGCGTCGACCATGCTTGAGGCGCTGGCCGAGGGATCGTACATTCCGAACAAAACTGCTTTCCGATTCGTGGGGTTATAGACCGTAATCAAAGACGGAGCGTCGCCCGGGGCCTTGATGGAAAACTTGCCTGCCGTGATCGGGGAATCGGTGATGCCGCAGCCTGCCTTGAGCGCAGAAGCCTGAATGCCCGCCGGAAGCGTCACGCTCCCACTGCCGGACGCGAGCGAAATCGAGCCTCCTCCGCTTGACCGGCTCCCTCCACCTCCGCCTCCGCAACCGATCAGGCTCACGCCCAAACCGGTAAGAGCGAGGATGCCGCCGCTGGTTCCCGCCAGAAGCTGGCGGCGGCTCAGATGGGCAGGGAGAGCAACAGGTTCAACAGTCTTTAGTGCTTTCTTCGACACAGCACCGATTTATAATTGACGGGGCGTTGAAAACCGTTGAAACACAACTATCCGAGCCATAACCCCGCTTGGGAGATACGCCTCTACGGCGGCTTTGGGCTGGTCGCTCCTTCTGGAGAGCGGATTCACCTACGCCACAAGGGTCTGGAAGGCCTCGTCGCAATTCTTGCCCTGGCTGGCCCGGAGGGCGTGGCAAGGGCTGATGCCGGCGCGATTCTCTGGCCGACCCGGGACTCCGACGTCCGCTCGACCAATCTGAGACCCGCTCTCACGGCGCTCAGGAAGGTGCTCGGAGCCGAGGCGATCGACGCTCGTCCGGGTTGGTGCGCTTTTTCGCCAGGATTCGCCTATCGAATCGTCGAGCAGAAGCCTGACGAGGTCTTTATGCGCGGCCACCAAGGAGGCTGGTTCGAGGACCATCGGGCGGCAGCCCGAGAGGAGTCCGCGCCGGTTCGAAACGACGAGCCCTCGCTTGGGGACCTGGCGCGGGGGCTCACATGGCTTTCCCGGTGGGACAAAGAAGCGCTTTTGATGACGATGAAAGGAGCGGTCGCCTACGTAAACATGCTCCCTTATCAGACGCTTCAGGAGCTTGTGGCGACGTGTCGATCGACCACCCTGGCAGGCTGGCTTTCCTATTGGCGAGCGGAGAGCCAAGACAACCCGTTCGTTGCGATCCCCGAGCTGAAGAAAGCGGTTAAACAGGCCCGCATTGCCGAAGACCAGGAGCTGCTTATTTTGGCCATCCACCAGCTTGGCCGGACCTATTCGCGAATCGGACGCTTAGACCGAGTTCTTCAGGCGGCGAACGCTTTGGGCGAGGTTGCGGCAAAACGGCCCAACCCACTCGCAACAAGCCGAAGCCTGGTGCTTCAGGGGCTGGCGCACTGGCACTGGGGCGATACGGACCGAGGCATTCGTTACCTCGAAGACTCTTTGTCATGGAGCATGGGCCCGGGCGAGGCCCTGCGGTGCAGCGTCTTTCTCACCGGTGTTTACGCTTCTACCGGCCGCTTTTCAGAAGCAGAGCGATTGCTGAAGTCCGGCGGCGACGTCTGGGGCGAGCTGCCGGACTCTCCTCTCAACCACTTCAACCGCTACGCAACCCACCTTCTCCAATGGCACCGGGGCCAGAAAGAGGCGGCCATCGAAGGGATGAAGGTCTTGAGCGGTGACTGCCTGGCTTCCGGGAACAAGCAGTACGCCGCCTACTGCCTGGAGTTCGCGGCCGCCGGATTTAACTCCTGCAAAGAGCGGTCCGGGGCCGCGAAGGCGCTCAAAGGGGCTCAGCGACTTCGACGCGAAATCCAGATGCCATTCTTACCGTCCGAAACTGAACGCCTCCCAACCCAACTAGCCGCCTCGCCAGAAAGGTGCCCGGGAGTCCTGATGTGAACCCTCGAATGAGGCGATCTGAACAGCTCGCCAGCCTCCTCGATCTGCGAAGCGCGTGGCCAAGTCTTCCGACCGAGTCTTCTTTCGAACATCACAATCTGTCTAGCAGCGCCGCCACGCCACCTCGCGGCTTCGAATCCCAGACTCGCTCGACCGGCAAGAACGGGTAGAAAGCGGCGGTGATTTTGATGAGTCACCCGACTTTCCACCCCATCGACCTTCGCTGCGAGTATTTCCGAGACCCGATCAACATCGGCGTCGCCCAGCCGCGTTTGAGCTGGTTCGACGAAGCCAAAACCCGAGGATGGCATCAGGGCGCCTACCGCATTCTCGTCTCCTCGTGTAGATCCCTTCTCGACGCCGATAGGGGCGATTGCTGGGACACCGGCAGGATCGAGTCAAGCGACACCTCGCAGATCGCCTACGGCGGCAAGCCCCTCTCCGCTCGCGACAGCCGCTGGTGGAAAGTGCGCGTCTGGGACAGCGCCGGCAAGGAGTCCGACTGGAGTACGGCTCACAGATGGGAGATGGGCCTTCTCGGCGAGAAGGACTGGGGGAAGAGCCGATGGATCGGTAAGCTCGGTCCGGCGCAAGCGAACCCGGCGCCCTATCTGCGAACCGAGTTCGACGTAGCCGGCAAGGTGCGCCGTGCCCGAATCTACGCCTGTGGTCTCGGTTACGCGGAGATCCATGCGAACGGAGTATCGGTCGCGCCTGGGCTTGAGCGAGAGCCGGGTTACACGAACTTCGACAAGCGCGTCTTATCCGTGACCTACGATGTCACACCAGTCATCAAACCCGGACGAAACGCCATCGGCGCCATCCTGGGAACCGGGTGGTACGACGTCCACGACAAAGCCACCTGGAACTTCGACCAAGCTCCCTGGAGAGATAGGCCCAAGCTGCGGTTACTGCTGGTTATCGAAACCGAAGACGGGAAGACTCAGTTCGTCACTTCCGATGAGAGATGGAAGCTCTCGACGGGTCCCATCCTTCGTGACGGGATCTACACGGGTGAGGTTTACGATGCCCGCAAAGAGCTGACGGGTTGGGATCAACCGGGTTTCGATGCGTCGGCATGGACAGCCGCCGAGGAGATGGCGCCGCCTAAGGGAAAGCTGATTCCGCGCGCCTGTCCTTCCGTGGCCATTCGCGAAACGATCGCCGCCAAATCGATTACCCAACCCAAATCGGGTGTTTACGTGGTCGACTTCGGGCAGAACTTCTCGGGCCATGTTCGACTCAAGCTGCATGAACCTGCCGGAACCGAGGTCCGGATGCGGTACAGCGAACGTCTCGACAAGGATGGCATGGTCGAGCGATCCCAAATCGAGCAGTTCATGGCCAAGCAGGATCCGCCTCAGCCGTTCCAAACCGATACCTACATCTGCCGTGGTGGCGGGGAGGAGACGTGGGAGCAGCGCTTCTCGTATAGCGGCTTTCAGTACGTCGAAGTGACGGGCCTGCCATCCAAACCTTCCCTCAACGACTTCGAAGGCCGCTTCGCCCATACCGGCCTAGAAAGCGCCGGCAGCTTCTCCTGTTCCGACGAAATGCTCAACCGCATCCAGGAGGCGACCCTTTACAGCTTCTACAGCAACGCACAAGACATTCCGACCGACTGTCCGCAACGCGAAAAGAACGGCTGGACCGGCGACGCCCAGCTCGCCGCCGAGACCGGACTGATGAACTTTCGATCGGCCTCGTTCTACACCAAATGGCTGGACGACCTGGCCGACACCGAATCGGAGACCGGCATGATGAGCCTCATCGTGCCGAGCGGCGGCTGGGGACGCGGCGACCGCCACCCCGCCTGGGACAGCGCCTTCCCGATCATCGCCTACGACCTCTACCGGTACCGAAACGATCGAACCGCTCTTGCCAAGCACTACGACGGGCTAAAGCTTTACGTCGATTCCCTCGCGGGCGAGTTAAAGGACGGCGTCTTGACCTTCGACAGCCTGGGCGACTGGCTGCCTTGGAAAACCGAGACTCCGAGCACCTACACCTCGACGGTCTACCTCTACGTGGACGCCGAGATCATGCGCAAGACCGCAGCCCTGCTCGGCCGTCCCGATGACGAAGCGCACTTCGCCAAGCTATCGACTACCGTTCGCGAAGGGATCGAGCGCCACTTTTTCATCGACGGGACCTACGTCAACGGAAGCCAAACTGCCCTATCGATGGCGCTCTACTACAACCTCGTCCCGCCGGATCGCCGCGCCCGAATCTTCGATGCCTTAGTTCACAACGTCGAGACGCAAGGCCACATCGACACCGGAATCCTCGGCGCCAAGTACGTCCTTCGAGTCCTCTCGGAAGGCGGCCGCTCCGACTTGGCCTACCGGCTCATCGTGCGAAAAGAGCAGCCGAGTTGGGCCTGGTGGATCGAGCGAGGCGCCACAACGCTCTGGGAGGACTGGAAGGGAGAGTCCTCGCTCAACCACATCATGTTTGGCGACGTCAGCAACTGGTTCATCCAATGGATCGCCGGCCTCGGCCTAGACGAATCCGCCCCCGGCTTCTCCCACATCGAAATCCACCCTCAGATCGTCGGTGGTATTACGTGGGCCAAAGGGACACACCTATCCCCACATGGGCTGATTTCGTCTTCTTGGAAGCTAGATCACGATGGCTTTCACTTGGACGTGACGATTCCGGCGAACACGACTGCAACGGTGACGATCCCCTACGGGTCGACTATTACCGAAGGCGGTCATTCCCTGGCGTCAGTGCATGAAATTCAAATTCTCAAGTCCGAACAGAATGCGACTGTAGCGCGAATTGGCTCGGGAACCTACCACTTTCTTGCTCACATGTAGTCGGCGCCGCGAACTCCATTCACCCGCTAGCTAAACCTACAGATCGAACGCTACGATGGAATAGCAGGGAAATAGGTGAAAAGCATCCATGGTAATAAGATTGCTGCCGTGGTGAAGGCTAATGTCAAGATGACCCAGTGCGGCAATAAGCTAAGCGACTGAGATTGCCTGGAGTAGTTGCTCACATGCGAGTGATCTGTGGCGCCCTTTAGGTCCAAGACATCGGTAGCCGGGTTCCAATGCGACTCCGACCAATCGCTCGGCGCAAGAAACCTTCTTGGCAGATCGTGAATCGCAGCTTCTGGAACAGTCAAGTCATAGCTGTCCAAAGAGCAATCGCAGCCGCCTTCATCTATCTCACCGGGAGTCTCGCTTCTCCACCGGTTGATCCAAGCCTGGACCGTTTCGCGTTCGCCTGGGCAATCGGCGTGGGCAATCACCGTAACGCGTATTAGATCCATCGCGATCTTTACGCGATGAGCTCTTTCACCACGAACCCGTGAACGTCGGTGAGGCGGAAATCCCTCCCTGCATACCGATAGGTCAGCTTCGTGTGATCGACGCCCAGTAAGTGCAGAATCGTCGCGTTCAAGTCGTGGACGTGTACGGCGCCAGGGTTGAACGTGTCGGGAGTCGGGTTCATTGGATGGCCGTCTGCGTCGACGATGTTGTAGCCGAACTCGTCAGTCTCGCCGTACACGATGCCCGGCTTCACGCCTCCGCCGGCCATCCAGATGGTGAAGCAGCGGGGATGGTGGTCGCGGCCGTAGTTCTCGTGGGAGAGCGGACCCTGGCAGTACACGGT
>DASZPA010000166.1:0-17085 GCA_035550555.1 Fimbriimonas sp. | reverse complement strand
CGTGAAAACGCGAATTACTTTCGGCTACCCGCCTTTGTCGCAGTTCCGGTGATTTCGACCTTGATGGAGTTGGCCTGGAACCCGTGCTTCTCGGCCTGCTCCTCGATGGCCTGGACAACGGAGTCGGGCAGCTTGAGCTCGGCTACGTCTCCGGTCTCTTCGAAAACGACCACTTCCGACCGCTTGCCGCCACAGTTCTCCATGCGGCAGGGGAAGTAGCCGTCGACCACGCCGATGTGGTGGATCAGACCCACCTCTTGGAGAGTGGAGAGGATACGGTACACGCTGACCACATCGATCTTTCCTCCGCTGTTGATGATCTTTTCGTGAATGGCATAGGCGCTTAACGCCTTCTTCGTGTCGCCAAGGGCACGAATGACCTGCACGCGGGGCATCGTGATTCGGTATCCGGCCGACCGGAGCTCTTGTAGCGAGTGCTCCTCGTAAGCGCGGAAATCATCGAGCGCTCCCTTGTGAGGAGCGATGTTGGGTTCGCGGACACTTCTTTGCTTCATCATCTATTCTGTATGACGTATTTTTTGGGGAGAACCTCTCGAGGCAAGGAAAACTTCGTCATTGGATTCCTTAGTTTTTAGGAGGTTGCATCTTCTGGAAAGTTCCAGGGACGCCTGGGTTTTTGCTCTCGGGCACGTCAAAAACGACCGCCTTTGCCTGTCGACCAACTTAGAGACGCATGAAATGGGCCAAAAGGTGTCTCTTTTAGAGACAAATAATATCAAAAACGCTTCACTTGCCATCGGGCCCGCCAAAACATGTTTTTTGACCTTCCGTTGAACCTAAGTTTGTGATATAGTCACGCGGAAACGAATTTCGGGCCCCTGAAGCCCGTTCGAGGAGAAAACGTGAAGTTTTACAATCTAAAAACCCGTTCACACGTCGAGATCCCAGACGGCGACATCACCAAGAAGAAGATGACGCGAGCGACCAAGTCGGGACAGCAGGTTCGCTATGCCCTGACAGCGAAGTATGAGGGTACGACGCTGTACAAGTTCGTCAACGAAGCTACCTACAACGCGACCAAAGCCAAGGAAGAGTAGTCTCGCCAGAGGACGGCCGCTCTTCCGCTCCGATCCTGGAAGGGCGGCGTACGCCTCGAACTTTGCCCGGGTTCCGACGCCAGAGGTGAACTTGGACGTTTTGAAGACGTCCTCCCATCCATGGCAGTAGCGGATGACCGGCTGCGTTGCGCACACCTTCTGCGTCGTTTTGGCCTCGGAGCGAGCGAGAGCGAGGTTAACTACTACAGCTCCGGTGGACTCGAAGGCGCCGTCGATAAGCTTCTTGGGTATGACAGCGTCGACGAGGGCTTCAGCGTCGATGTCGAGCGACTGAAGAATCCAAAGGGGCGTCTCGCCCCGGGAGCCGTGTCCGTCTGGTGGACTGCGCGTCTACTGATGACCCGCCGGCCCCTTCAAGAGCGAATGACGCTCTTCTGGCACGACCACTTTGCCACCAGCGGCTCGAAGGTCAACAGCGGCCTTCTCATGTACGGCCAGAACGAGATCCTTCGGAAGAACGCGACCGGCAACTTCCGCACGATGATCTCCGAAGTCAGCAAGGACCCGGCGATGATCCTCTGGCTGGATAGCCAGCAAAACGTTCGCGGCCACGCCAACGAGAACTTCGCCCGCGAGGTGATGGAGCTGTTCACGCTCGGCATTGGCAACTACACGGAAGCCGACGTGAAGGAAGGCGCCAGGGCTTTCACGGGCTGGAGTCTGAGACGGGAGCGGGGCGCGCCAGGCGTGGCCGAGTTCCTCTTTCGACCCGGCGTTCATGACCGCGGCCCCAAGACCTACCTGGGCAACACCGGAAACTTCGACGGAGACGACATTCTGAACATCCTGTGCGACAAGCCTAGGACCTCGGCATTTCTCACCACCAAGCTGTGGAGCTGGTTCGTGTGGCCCAAACCCGATGCCGAGACGATCGCTCCGTTCGCCAAGAAATTTCACGATTCCGGCTTGGACATCAAGGAGCTGCTTCGGTCCATCATGCTGTCCGACGAGTTCTACTCGCCGAAGGCGATGCGAGCCATCGTGAAGAGCCCCGTCGACTTTTGCGTGGTGACGCTTCGAGAGATGGGCGTGGGAGAGCAGTTCAGAGCAATCATCGACTCCGCTCCACCGGAAGACCCCCGAGCTGGATTCGGACCCGCCATGGTCGCGAATCAAGCCATGAAGGCGATGGGCATGTGGCTCCTGTATCCTCCTGACGTCCACGGGTGGGACAACGGCAAAGCGTTCATCAACACGCAAACGATGGTGCAGCGCATCGCCTGGGCCGAGAAGCTGTTCGGCAAGGGAGGCGACGATCGCGGACCCCTCCGTTATGAGGCTTACGGCCTCTTCAAGGGAGATCCCACCCCTGACGGAGTGGTGCATCGGCTGCTGACGCTCTTCGACGTCACGCTAAAGCCCGACCACCGGCAGCTGCTCGTTTCCGCTGTAAAGACCGCCACAGGAAGCACGATCACAGACGAAAACGCGAACGCCGCCGCCGTCGCGGCCTCTCGGCTTCTCTTCGCTTCTCCCGAGTTCCAGATGAGCTAGTCGAGGAACATAAACTCGTTCGTCATCAGGAGCGCCTGGATATAAAGGGCGAGCCGGGACAGAGGAGCGCCGGGAGGCGGTCCGAAGTTTGTCGACGCATCCCAGCTTGAGCTGCCGTCCAGCGCGCGAATCTTGGGCGCCCACGAGAAGGAATCGAAGCTGTCCGAGCCCATCGGATCGACGACGAAATCAATAGTGTCCCCCTTCTGAACGGCCCCAGATGAGACCTGTGTCGGGGCGCTTCCATTATGGACTTTCCACTGGCCCAAAACTCCGGATCGGCTGGAGACGATCAGGCCGCGAACTCCATCGCCTTGATCTTGGCCATGAGCCAGCTCCCCTTCGATCGCGATCTTCATGGCGGCCGGGGCTGTCCACCGGCGAATCACCGAGTGGGCTGAGTCGTGGCCAGGGTGGCCGCCGGTCTTGTTCAAGATGAGGTAGCCGAGTTGCGGGTCCGGGAATTGGCTGCTCACATGGTAGCCGGAGTCGCTGAAGTCCAAGAAAGGCGTGAAAGAGGAGACCCTCTTTCCTGCGGCATCCAAGGAGCCGTAGCCGTAGCTCCAAGGGCCGGTTGGCCTTTCGGTAGGCGTCAAAGCATGAGACCCCAAAAACTGGAGCCCAAGCATCGTCTCCTCCTTGTCCGGCAACCGCTGGAAGAGCACTTGATAGAGCCGGCGAATCCTCTGTCCGTCGTCCTGAGCTCCTTTGATCTCAGGCCGGTCGGCCACTTCCTTCGCTCTCTCGATAACAAGGGGAGAGTTCATGAAGAACAGCGCCTGCTGAGGGACAGTCGTGACGAACCTCTTCGCGCTTGTGCTGTCCGGAGTCGCAAAGTCGAAGGTCTTGAAGATGCCGGGAAGGTTCTGCCGCTCAATAAAGCCATAAACGGCACGGCGGTTCGTGAACGGTTCGGACCATAGGTCGACAGACTTGCCGCCGATTTTGGCGCAATCGAGACTTCCGGCCACGGCCGTCAGGCTGTCCCGCATCTCCTCCAAATCGAGCCGCTGCCGGTTCGCCCTCCCCCAAAGCCGGTTGTCCGGGTCGGCGTTTATCTTGGCTGGGGACGCTTCGGAGGATTGCCGATAGGTCGCGGAAGTCACGATGAGCCGATGCAGCTTCTTCATCGACCAGCCGTTCTCCATAAACGTCGAGGCGAGGTAGTCCAGCAGTGTGGGATCCGTTGGCTTCTCGCCTTGGTGCCCAAAGTCTGAAGGCGTCCGGACGATGCCCGCGCCAAAGTGCCCCTGCCAGACGCGGTTGACGAACACTCGGGCAGTGAGCGGATTGTCCTTCGAGGCGATTGCCTCAGCCAGCTCCAACCGCCCACTGTCGCCGGTCCAGTGCGGACGCGCGGGTTTGGACAGGCAGGCGAGGAACCTCCGCGGAGCCGCTTCGCCGGGATTCGCCGGGTTTCCCCGCTTGAAGATCACCCCGTCGCTAGGGTTTGGCTTGTCGACCATCGCCATCGCGAACTCGGGCGTGCGAGGCGGGCTCTTCTGAAGCTGCGTCAGACGGTTTTGAAGGCTCGCCAGCTCAGCTCGCTTCGCCGGCTCGAATGCGCTCGAGAGCTTCGTCAAGCTGTCGCCGGTCGGGATGGTCTCCTCTCGAATCGACTGAAGCACCTGGTCCACGTCTGCGGGGAGCGACTTCCGATCCTTCTTTCTAAGCAGCTTCGTCTGAGTATCGGCGATCTCATTGATCCCGTTCTCGCACTCCGTGACCTGCTTGTTGAACTGCTCCCAAGGCTCCCGGATCGACTTTTCCGAGATCGGCTCGGCAATCTCCTGCGACGACGCAAAGATGGCATAGAGCGAATAGTAGTCCTGCGTCGGGATCGGGTCGAACTTATGGTCGTGGCAGCGCGCGCATGCCACCGTGAATCCCTCCAGGCCGCGCATCGTCACGTCGATCCGGTCGTCGATGATGTCGGGCTGTTGGTTCAGGAATCGGCGGCCGACCGTCAGAAACCCAAGGGCCGCAAGGGGACGTTTGTCGTCGCCGTTGATCACCGAAGAAAGCCGGTCGGCGGCAAGTTGGTCGATGATGAACTGGTTGTAGGGAAGGTCCTCGTTGATTGAGCGGATGACCCAGTCTCTGTACGTGTACGCGTTCGGGTAGTTCCGATCCTCCTCGAAGACATATCCCTTCGTATCCGCATAGCGCGCCACGTCGAGCCATTCACGCCCCCATCGTTCGCCATAGCGAGGGGAACTCAGCAGCCGGTCAACGACCTTCTCATACGCGCCGGGTGACTTGTCGCCGACGAAGGCGGCGACATCCGCGGCCGTGGGAGGCAGGCCGGTCAAATCGTAGGTCACGCGCCGGAGAAGGGTCCGCCGGTCCGCCTCCGGCGCCGGTGCGAGCCGTTGCGCCTCCAGGCCTGCGAGAACGAACGCGTCGATCGGATTTCGCACCCACGCTTTGTTCCGAACAACCGGAACGGCCGGCTTCTTGACGGGCTGAAGCGACCAGAGCGTGTCTCCCATCGCCTTGCTGCTTTCCGGCCAGGGAGCGCCCATCTTCACCCACGCTTCGAGGTCGGCCACTTCGGCTGGTTTCAGCTTGCCGCCCTGGGGCATCTTGAGCTTTCCGGTCTGCCGGACGGCCTGGATGAGCAGGCTCTTGTCGGGGTCTCCCAAAACGACGCATCGCCCGGAAGCTCCGCCTTTCATCAGGCCCGCCAGCGTGTCGAGACGGAGGCCCGAGAGCTGGGTCGTCTTGCCGTGGCACGGCAGACAGTTCTCGGCGAGGACCGGCCGAATCTTTGTCTCAAAGAAGGTCGCCTGCTCCGCAGTAACCTTCTGCGACGGGCTCGAAGCTGTCTGTGCAGCCACTCCAACCAAGCCGAAGCCCATGAAGCTCAGGGCGGCCCAGTGTCGTGAGTTGGGGCTGTTTAGGTTCAAAGACTCCTCAAATGAAATCATAACCTAGCGGCAGGCAATTAACGCCGAGAACTTCCTCTGGGTCGCACAATACTTCTGAGACACCGCATGAATGATCGAAACCAGCCACCGCCCCCTTTCGGAACTGCGGCTGGAAGTCATGCGGATCATTGCGCAAAGCGAAGAGACGACCTTTGATGCAAATCTGGTTGACGTTGCCCCAGACACCGCAACGTTGGTCTCCACACGGGTACAAACCCAACTCGCTTACAGACGCTTGATTGCGATGAATGGGCGAACCCGCCACACCATCTGTTGCCGCCGAAATTCGCCGGCGCCGAGCATCGCCGCGAAACTACCGAGTCAGAAATGAGCCGCTTCTGGCACTCGGCTGTGAAACGGAGGTGTCGAACGAAGAGGCCGTCTTTTTCCGGGACCTAGTAGACACGATGAGTTTCTGCATGTGGTCAGATCGGAACCCGGCCGCTCCCAAACGTAATAATTCGCGGAACTCTTGCGACACCTACAGATGTAGGTTATAATGAAATCCTACACTTGTAGGTGAACGCCGCGATGAACGACCGAGACAACCTTCCGCCGCTTTCCGAAGCCCAGCTCGAGATCATGGACGTCGTCTGGGAACGAGACGAAGCGACCCTCGCACAGGTCTGGACGAAGCTTTCCCAACAGCGCGAGATCGCCAAGAACACCGTCCAAACGCAGCTCACCAGACTTCTGGAAAAAGGGTGGCTCTCGAGCCGCGCAGAAGGCAAGACGTTCCTCTATCGCGCGACGGTTCCCAGAAAGGAGGCGAGGTCGGGGGTCGTCCAGCGTGTGCTCGAATCGGCGTTCGGCGGGTCGACCGAGGGACTTGTCATGGCTCTGCTCGACGGGCGTCGCCTCAGCAAAGAAGAGGCCGACCGGATTCGAAAGCTGATCGACGAGGCGGAGAAGGAGGGCCGATGAATGCCGTCGCTCTTGCCATCAACCTGTTCCTTTCGGCAACCGTTGTTTCGATTGGGGTTGCCGCGTGGTCGTGGTTGGGATTCAGGCGCCACCCGGCCGCTCGCTACTTTCTTGCCCTCGGGGGCTTGTTGCTTGTGATCGCTTTGCCGCTTGCGGCTGTACTGTCCCGGAAGTTTCACGTTGGATGGGAAATCCCACTCCCCTCGTTTGAGCCAGAGGCGGCGGCGTCGTCGCCCGGAGATATCCTCCTCCCGGCAGCGGCAACCGCTCAGGAGCCGATTAACTGGCTACGGATCTGCGTGGCAGCAATCCCTTGGGTTTGGCTGGCTGGCGCTCTGGTTTCTCTCCTCCGATGGGCCTTGGGTCTTGGCAGTGTTCGTAAGGCGATTCGAGACGCCCGGCCCCTGCATGGGCTGCCGGCGATCGCCTCCGCCGAGAGCCGCCTGGGCCTGAAGCTGGACGTGCTTGTGTCCCGCAACTTGGCCGCGCCGTACTCGGTTGGGATCTGGCGTCCCAAAGTCTTCCTGCCGGAGACCCTCATCGGCGACCTCTCAAAGGAGCAGCTCGAACAGGTGCTGCTTCATGAGGGCGCGCATATCGCCCTGGGCCACTCGCGAGGGCTGCTGGTGCAGCGGCTGGCGACGGCGCTTCTTTGGCCGAACCCGTTCGTGCGAATCCTCTGCAGGGGATTGGCGGCAGCGCGGGAAGAGGTCTGTGACAATTTCGCATCGCAGGTCCATGGAGCCACCTGCTATGCGCGAACGCTCCTGGCTATCGCCGAGCGTGCTGGACGGGCTCCCCACTCCTACGAGGCGCTTGCGTTCCTGGGCCCGGAACTCAGCCTCGAACACCGAATCGCAGGGCTGTTGAGCCCTCGGAGAAATCGAATGATCCATCTAGGAAAAACCAAAGCGGTCCTCATCACGGGCCTCCTTTCCGTCGTCTTGGCCTCTGCCGCCGTGCAAGTCAGGCCAAGCCAGACATCTGCGTTGCCCAGCCAGGGAACCGATTCTCCCCGCCAAGTCGTGCTGAAAGGCGACTTGAAGTCGAACAAATCTGGAGACGTGGTATTCACATGGGTTGCCGACAAGTGGCATCGCCACGGCGCATATAAGATCGTTCGCGCCAAGAACGATCTGGTTTGGCGGAGGTACAAAGGCAAATCGACCTCGGGAAGGATCGTGCTGAAGTACGTCGCAAGCCCATCAAACGGGAAACTGTCGAAGAACAGCGGCTCGGGATGGTTCGTGTACGTGGACGGGGAAGGCCGGTCCGGCAGGGTCGCGTTCAAACAGTCGGAAGCCATGAGGCAAAAGCGAGAAGCCGAAGCGGCAGCGGCGAAGGCGATCAAGGCGAAGCTGGATGCGGAGCACGCGCATTCCCTCTCCAAGCCTGAAGCCGAGCGGGTCGTTTCCGAGGCTCTCAAAGCCAAGAGGGACGCCGAGCAGCGAGCGCACAAGTAAGGCGTCTGTCCGCGTCTTTGCCGGTATATTGCATCGATGCGGTCCGTGAATATCCTTGTTCACGAGGCAGACATCTTCGACTCCTCCTACTTTTTGCACGAGGTTGCGACAGTGTGGGAGGAGTCCGGAGTCCGGGTCCAGGTGCTCTATGGACCCTACCATCCAGCCGATGCCGATCTGGTGGTGCTTCACACCGACCTCACGAAAGCCCCCATCGAGTACCTCGCGGCCGTAAGGGCCTATCCAGCCTCGATCAACGGGTGTGTGGCCGATATTTCGAAGAGATTGGTGAGCAAAAACCTCGTGGATATTGGAGACGGCTTCGAAGGCAGCGTGATCGTCAAGACCGATCACAACAGCGGAGGCTTTCGAGAAGCCTCCAGGGCGGGGAGTGGAACTCTACCCAGCCGTTTTGCATCGGCAG
The DNA here is from genome assembly GCA_035550555.1 of Fimbriimonas sp. GTDB lineage: Bacteria > Armatimonadota > Fimbriimonadia > Fimbriimonadales > Fimbriimonadaceae > Fimbriimonas. The sequence continues at coordinate 8,771 of DASZPA010000166.1, read as the reverse complement.
CCCACGAATACAGCATCTACGCGTCTCCTGCAGAGGTCCCGTCCGAGGTCTGGGCCAATCGGGATCTCGTGGTCGAGAAGTTCCTCCCGGAAGTGCGAGATGGCTTGTACTGTCTGCGGACGTGGGTCTTTCTTGGGGACAAGGAGACGAACTCGCTTTCCTACTGCGAAGAGCCGATTGTGAAGCGCCGCAACGTCGTTCGCCGCGACGCCGTGAGTGAGATTCCGGACGACCTTCGCGCCATGCGGGAGGACCTTGCCTTCGACTACGGCAAGTTCGATTACGCGATCGTCGACGGCCAAACCGTCCTTTACGATGCCAACCGGACGCCGACTCTCGGCAACTTTCCGAAGGACCAGTACATGCCAAGGGTGCGGCTGCTGGCTGAGGGGCTCGATCGGTTTTTCAGGACCGATGCATGAGCCGCAGCCACTGGAACGAGGCCGCCAAGATTTGGCAGCAGATCGGTGAGCCGTTGAAACCGCCCGGCGAGGCTCTCCAGCATTACGCCGAGGCAGTGTCGCTCTGGCAGGGCCTCGAACCGAGAGTCCTCCTGATGGGGGTAACGCAGGAGCTTTTTGCGTTTCCGTGGCCCTCCGGCACTTCCATCTCGGCCCTGGACAACAGTGCCGACATGATTAAGAATGTCTGGCTTGGCCCTCCCGAAGCGGCCTTCCTCGGCGACTGGCGAGACATGCCGTTAACGGATGGCTCGTTTGACCTTGCGGTCTGCGATGGCGGCCTTACTCTACTGCCCTATCCCGAGGGACACCTTCAGGTTTCTCGAGAGTTGAGCCGCATCCTCGCGGAAAATGGGTTGTGCGTCTTCCGGCTTCACATCTGCCCGGCCGCGCGAGAGGAGCCGGCGCAGGTCTTCGCCGCACTGGCAGGCGGCGAGATTCCCGATATAAGCCACTTCAAGCTGAGGATCGCGGCAGCCATGCAGACCGACCCGGAGTCAGGCGTTGTTTTGGCCGACATTTGGGATGCCTTGATCCGGTTCGCACCGGACCTCGATGCGCTCGCCGAATCCATCGGCTGGCCGATCGAGCACATGAGATCGATCGAAACCTACCGTGGCAGCGCCAACGTCTATCGATTCATGACGCTTGAGCAGATCGAGTCGGTCTTTCCCGAGTTTCATCTCGAGCGAGTGTGGAGGCCGACCAATCCCCTGCAGCGGATGTGCCCCGTCGCGGCGTTTCGGAAGAGAACCTGAGGGCCCAGTCGGTAAACCAGGTGCGAGGCTAGGCGTCCTTCCGCTTCAGACCAAAGGGGCGCATCGTGACTTCGACCGAGAGCGGCTTGACCCAGCCCAAGGCGGAGCCGGCAAGGTAGAGAAATCCGCCCGCGAGGGCAGCCGTGATCGATCCCATGGCGCTCACCGAAAGCCATTGCTCGCTCTGGGAGCCGAGAACTCCTCCCAGCCACGTCGTGGACTGAACCAGAAAGGAGAAGGCCAAAACCCAGCGGGCTGAGCGCCCCGAAGCCAGAAGCATCGCTCCGAGCGCGAACCCCTCGGCCGCTTTGTGAAGCGCGAGAGCCAACGGTAAGAAAAGGGCGGAATGGCCCACAGAAAGCGCGAGACCGTCTTGGACGCAGTGAAGGGCAAGAACCAATCCCACAACGACGTCCCCTCGTTTGAGACAAGGCCGCGAGCCCGCCTCGGCCACGGCGCAGGCGGGGCAAAGCGGGGCAATCAGCGAGCCGACCGCCCAGACAAATACGAACCCTGCTCCAACGGCGACGGCAATCGACGCGAGAGAAAGCGAGGACCACGCCTCTGGAAGAAGGTCGGCGAGCACCACGACAAGCAGCGCGATTGCCGCCACAACCACCACCGGACGGAACCTTCGATCTGCCGAACGCCACACCATGGATGCGCCCGTCCCTGCAAGGGCGGAAAGGACGCATGCGGTCAGAGCGGCTGGCATCATGAGCGCGAGTATACCCCACCGGGGTATCTGTTCTGTTAGACCGGTTTGCGGCGGGGCTTACGATTCAATTTGAAAGAAGGTCGCTTTTGTATCCTGCAAAATAGCGCACACTACTGGTTCATGGCCGAAGAGAACAAGTGTTGGACGGAAGAGTTCAAGGTATCGGGCGGGCAGCTTCTGGACGAGCTCAAGAAGATCGTCCACGAGGGCAACGTCCGGCACATCGTCGTGAAGAAGGAGAATGGCGAGAAGGTCATCGAGATTCCCGTGACTGTTGGAGTGGTGGGAGCCTTCTTCCTTCCATTCTGGGCCGCGGTAGCTGCCGTTGTGACCCTCGCCGCGAACTACACGATCGAGGTCGTGCGAGAAGAAGAGCCTGTAAAGCCGGAATAAAAGCTGCTACCGGATGAGCCCCGCGAATTCCCCGAGCCACGGCTCGTAGTTCTTCCAACGTGCGATGGAGGTGGAGTACAACGGTTGCCGCGCCTGCCAAATGCTGGCGGTCCTGACGGCTCGCTGGCTCTGCTCATGGTGCAGGCACGCTTCGCTCCAAGGTAAGCCGAGATAGTCGATCATGCGGCGAGTGGCGCCGTCCTTGTCGGCTACAAGCTCTTCATAGTCTAGCTCCAGCAGGGTTCCATCCGGCAGCACACGCCGCCAATGCTCCATGAGCCGCTCGTACTGACGGTAGGCAAAGACGATGTTCTCTCTGCTCAAGACGTACGGCGGAGGATCGCCGAACCGGGTTGTGTAGATTGAAAGGCATGTGTCGACCGGATTCCGTCGGCAGTGGATGATCTTCGCCTTTGGAAGCCCAAGGTGGATGGCGCCGATCCATCGGTAGTTCGGAGGCATCTTGTCCGTGACTCGCGGTTTGCCTTTGCCGATTCCCGCCAAGAGACTTAAGTAGTCGGAGACGAGAGTCGGCAGTCGGTCAAGGTCGTCGAGCAGCGATGGCCCCCGCTCTTGCCAGAAGCCGAGCTCGCCACCGGCCCAAACGTCCGGATGGCAAGAAACGATCTGCTCGACCAGCGAGGTGCCGGAGCGGATCATTCCGAGGATGAAGATGGGGACTTCGCTTGTCGAAGCCGGAATGTTTGGGCTCGCCATCGCCTCGGCTGAAAACGCTGCGATGATGCGATCGACTTCCGCGGCGAAAGCGCTCTGATCGAAGTTGCGGGCTGGAGAATGAAATTCAAGGCAGCCGCGGTTGTGCCGGTCAAAGTGCCGGATCGCCTCCTCGTAGCGTCCGAGATCATCGAGCGACTTGGCCAGGCCATATTCCAAGAAGATCCGCTCCGACTGCCTTAGGTCAGAACGAAGCAGCTCGCGCATCTGCCGGACGATCCTCTCATCTTTCTCTGTGACCCTCTTGCATTGGGCCCATGTGTAATAAGAGCCGACAAAGCTTGGGAATCTCGCGATCGACAGTTCCAACTGTTCCACCGCCTCTTCAAACCGGCCCATCTCCTGGAGGATGGAGGCGATCACCATCTGAGCCCGCGCGGATTTGGGATCGATGGCGATTGCAGTCTGGATCTGGGCGTACGCCTCTTCGTCGAGCCCAGCCTCCTTCAATCGCGTGGCTAGCTCCAAGATGGACCTAAGGTTGCCCGGATCGAGGCTGTTCGCTTTTTGGAGGCATTGGATCGCTTCATCCAGCCTAGCTCGCCCGACCAAGAGCTGGGCAAGGGTCGAGTAGTTGACAGGCGAATCCGGAGCCAGGTCGATCGCCGTTCTGAGTGCGCCTTCGGCTTCGTCCAGCATGCCCTGGGTTTGAAGCGATAGCGCCAAGTTGTGATAGAGGGCCGCTTCTTTCGGGCGAAGCTCGATCGCTTTCCGCAGGGTCTCGGTTGCCTTGGCAGCGTTCCGAGTCAAGAGGTAGCAGTATCCAAGGTTCCCAAGAATCTCGCCATCATCGGCACGAATCTGCGCCGCCTTTTCCGCCAACGTCAACGCCTCGGCCAACTTGCCGCTTTGCCGGAGCAAGACCGACATCCAAGAGAGTGCCTCGAACGAGTCGGGGTCAGTCTCGAGGGCTTTGCCCAACTTCGCAACGGCGACCTCCGTGCGGCCGGTTCGCGCGGCCGCCATTCCCAGCAAGACGTTCGCTTCCGGGCTTTGCCGGTCGGCACCGAGCACCTGGCTGCAAAGCCGCTCAACCTCGGAGAGCTGTCCTGCCTCGTACGCCGTGCGTGCGGCCTTCAAAAGGTTCGCGTGATCCATCGCTTATCGAACGGCGATGCCTGCCAGTGCCGCCGCCACAAGTATGACGACGATCGGAGCACGCCCCCACACCGTCAAGCCAAGGCCGGCGACAGACACCGCTGCAGTCAACGCATTGTGAGGCGCCGATTGCAGGAATCCGAACATGACGACGATGAAGACGCCGATGACGGCGACCTCCAGACCGGTCATGAAGCCTTCGACGGCTGGGTGATCCTGGTGCCGGTCGTACAGCTTGTCGACCAGAAGCACCAGCAGCGGCGGCAGCATGATGGCGAAGAGCGATGCGAGAGCGCCCAGCCAACCGCCCAGAAAGTAACCGAGGCAAACCACCCACAGACCGTTCGGCCCCGGAGAAAGTTGGCCGACGGCGAGGGATTCTGCGAACTGCCGGTCGGTGGCGAGGCCCCGGCTAACCAGATCGTCGTGAAGGAGCGGCACGTTGCCCATGCCGCCCGACGAGAGAAGGGCCGAGCGCAGCACCATTGAGAAGATCGAGAAGGCGCCTATGTCCGCACCCTCTTCAGCTTGACAAACAGCGAATTGAAGGCGGCGCCAAAGATGCCTGCTCCCAAAAGGATCACGACAGTCGATGGTCGCCAGTAGACCGAGGCAAGGATGCACAGCACCAAGAGAGTCCCGTACCCCAAGAACTCCATAGAACCGCGAGACCGGATTCGCTTCGCAATCGGAACGGCCATCCCCCAGGCGGTTGCCAATCCGATGCCTGCAACCGCGGGCACGATTCCTTTCAGCGCCGCGGCGACGATCGGGGAATGGATGACCTTGGCATAGGCTGCGGTCAGAGCGACGGTGATGGCGAACGACGGCAAGAGAAGCGCCGAAAGACCGACCAAGATTCCGAGCGCGCCGCCAGTGCGCCGACCCACAAGAACCGCGAGGGCGATCAGATTGATTCCGGGAGCAAGCTGGCAAAGGGACCAGTCTCTCAGGAACTCCTGCTCCGAGATCCACCCGGTCTTATCGATGAACTCGCGACGGATCAGGGCAAGGGTAGCGGCGCCACCTCCAAAAGATTGAAGGCTCACCCTGAGCCACGCCGCCAGCAGTTGCTTGGGCGTAGGAGGGCACTCGGCCATCTGGGACGCTACTCGCTCTCCGAGCAGATGACATCCCGGCATTTCTCGGTGGCAGGCGTCTCGGGAAGATTCTTCAGGCTCCACTTTTCAATCTCCTTCAAGATGGGCTCGATCTCCCGTCCAGCCTGCGTCAGCTCATAGCTGGTACGCGGAGGCATCGTGGAATGGATCGTCTTCTCGACCAAGCCGGCCCCCTCGAGCATCGCCAGCCGCTGAGACATCGTGGTGGGATTCACTCCATCGGCTTTGCGGCAAAGCTCGTTGAAGCCGATGGAACCTTGAAGGAGGCGATTGACGATGAGCAGGGTCCACTTCTCTTGAAGCAGCAGGACGCCCCGGAACAGCGCTGCTGAACCGCATGGCTCCTTCTCGGGTATCTGGCCTGTCTCCTTCATCGAATCCATTGTAGCTCCAACTATCCTTACGCAACAGAAAAGCAATCAAACGCTGAGTTATATCGTATAAGTAAATCGTTCGCTACATTTAGTATAGCGAATAGTTGATTGGAGCGAAAAAGAACTATGATTGCAAGCGATTTAGAAGGAAGCCGGGAGAGGTCGTTGGAGGACGCGGAACTGGACCTGCTCTTCCGAGAGGCTCGCACTTACTACAAGTGGCTTCCCAAAGATGTCACTGACCAACAGCTTCACCGCATCTACGGGCTGATGAAATGGGGACCGACCTCCGCGAACGCGTCGCCTGCCCGCATCGTGTTCTTGCGAACGGAGGAGGCGAAAGCTCGTCTCTTGCCCGCCTTGGCCGCCCTGAACGTGGAAAAGGCAAAGACGGCCCCGGTAGTTGCCATCATCGCATACGACGTGGAGTTCTATGAGAACCTGCCAAAGCTGATGCCGCACGTCGACGCCAAGGCTTGGTTCGAAGGCAACGCCGATCTGATCAACGAGACGGCGTTTCGAAACAGCTCTTTGCAGGGCGCCTACTTCATGATGGCCGCCCGTGCGGTCGGGCTGGACTGCGGACCGATGTCCGGCTTTGATCAGGAGAAGGTCAATCAGGAGTTCTTCCCCAGCGGTAAGACGAAGGTGAACTTCATCGTCAATCTCGGCTATGGAGACAAGGATGGACTTTGGCCGCGTCTGCCGAGGCTCGAGTTCGACGAAGCGGCGACCGTGCTGTAAGGCCTGAACACAGGGGGGCCGCGATTGTGGCGGCCCCGGCTAGGAGCGACCCCAGAGCAAGAGATACAAGTCCTAGATTCCGAACGGAATCATCGAAGTCGATGGCTCAGAAGAGCTGCGGTCTGCCATCTGGCAGCGCAGGCGGTGAAGCTCCAGGAGCCTCATCGTTTGGCGGGCAAAGAACTTCATCGCTTTGATCTCACTGTTCCCGGGCTCGATGGGTTGGTTGTCGACGGCGCAGACGGTTCCCAAGGCGACATTCTCGGGAGAAACGATCGGCGCACCCAAGTAGAACCGGAAGAACGGAGGGCCCTTTACGAGCGGATTGTCGTGAAAGCGGATGTCGCTTCTCGCATCCTTCACCACCATGGGCTCCTGTTGGAGAATCGCATGAGCACAGAAGGCGATGTCTCGGCTTGAGCCCTCTATCGTGAGGCCTCTGCGAGCTTTGAGCCACTGACGGTCGCTGTCGATGAGAGAGATATAGGCGATCGGCACTTTCAGGCAGCTTCGAATCGAGTCCACGATGTCTTCAAAGCCTTCCTCTCGGGAGGTGTCCAGGATTCGATAAGATCTGAGAACGGCAATTCGTTCCAGTTCGTTGGGTGCGATGGGAGCAGAGATCATGAGGGTCCTTGGCAAAACGCTTTCCGAATCGGAGGAGCGCCCCATCCGGTACGGTTCGGACGTAGGCGCCTCCGGGCAGGAGAGGTCCTCTTTTTGGAGGATATGAGTGATTCTGGTCGCCCAGATATCTTGCCTAAGTCATGAAATCAGGCGTCATCCAAACCCACTACATGACTTGCGTCTCTGCTTCAGGGAATCAAACTGCGACGGCGTAAGCGGTAGAGTGGTCCGCGCCGACCAAGCGTTGAGCGGCGGCTACGCTAAGCCAATCCGTACATAGGATGTGTAGTACAGATAGAAGTCGATGCAAGCATGGCCGATCGCCAGGGGCCAGATGCTTCGGTTCTTCATGAAGATGGCGCCGTAGACCAATCCCAACGCCAGCGCCCAGCACATTCCCCTGAACCCTTCATAGCTGTGAACAAAGCCAAAGAAGAGTGCCGGCATCCCGACCGCGAACCACTTCGATCGAGTGAGCTCTTCGACACGCGAAACAAGGTAGCCACGATAGAAGAACTCTTCATAGACGCCCACAAGCGCGGCCCGCAAAGCGATCAGCCAAAGAGGGCTCATCGATGTCACGGTCGGGCCATAGAAAGGAACGGCCGATGAGGTCGTTCGAAGTAGGTATGGGATCAGCCAACAGCAGGCGATGACCATGGCGACGAGATCGGCGGGCAGCCGGATTCGCCGCAGGCCAACCTTCGCAAGGGGGTCGCCTGAGGCGTACACGATATAAAGCACCAAGGCGAACGAGCTGCCCGTAGATAGAAGCTGCCGCTCGGATGTGGACGTCGCGGCCATCATGTAGAAGGTGTATCGAGCACCGAGGGCCCAGGGAAAAATGGCCGCCAAGTGAGTCGCACAGAGAACTCCTGTCTCGAGCAGGAGAAAAGTCGTTCTGGTGGGAGCCTTTTGAGTCGCGTCGGGCTGGTCCACAACTCCCATTATCGCCTCACAAAGTTTCAAATCCACATTGACCGCAACCCTGTGGGTGGCATGGGAGAGATAGGGACGGGACAATTAGGGAAGCGATGACCTCCCTGCCTACGAAGAATTTGACTCTCGATCCTGAGAACTGGGAAGAGTTCCGCGCGCTGGCTCACCGGATGCTCGATGAGACCATCGACAGCGTCCGCTTGCTCAGGGAAGGTCCGGCCTGGGAGCCGCCGCCGGCCGAAATCAAGAGAAAGATTTTGGATGAGCCGATGCCTCTCCAAGGCGAGGGTGACCAAGCTGCATACGAACAGTTCGCTCGCGAAGTGTGGCCGTACCGGAACGGAAACCTGGATCCACGCTTCTACGGGTGGGTTCAGGGGACGGGAACGCCGCTCAGCTTCATGGCGGACATGCTCGCCTCGGCTATGAACCCTCACCTGGCAGGCTGCCACCAATCGCCCGTATTTGTGGAGCAGAAGGTGATCGATTGGCTTCGTGAGGCGATGGGTTTTCCCACAGGATCGAGCGGATTGCTGCTTTCTGGGGCGACGATGGCGAATCTCACGGGCCTGGCGGTTGCCCGTCACGCTCAGGCATGTTTCGACGTGCGTGAAGAGGGCCTGCAGGGCGGCCATCCCAATCTCGTGGTCTACGGGTCCACCGAAACCCACATGTGGGCGACAAAAGCAGTCGAGTTCCTTGGCATGGGTCGGCGATCGTTCCGCAAGATCCCAGTCAACACGGACTTCACGATCAACCTCAATGCGCTGCGAGAGGCCATCCGGAACGATCGCGAAAAGGGC
>DASZPA010000165.1:0-12986 GCA_035550555.1 Fimbriimonas sp. | reverse complement strand
CGCGGTGCTATTCAGCCTGCCCAACTGGCAAAAGCTTGCGGCTTGGAATCTCAGGCAGCCGCAGCCACGTCGATCACGTTCGGGGTCGCGAAGGAGATCAATTCGGACGCGGTCCGCCCATCTTCGGGCGAGCATGCCGTCCCAATAAAGACCTGCACGTTGCCTGCCGGCAGAAGCCGTGTCTTTGCCCAGCTTGCCGTGGTCTGAAGAAGCCGCTGCCTCACGATCGTCACGTTTCCGCGAGTCGACGGAAGGATTACGGCGAAACCGGTCTTTCCGTACCGTGCCACCACGTCTAACCGCCTAAAGCTCTCGCGTAAGAACTCCGCCGCGTCGGTGAGAAAGTCGATGACGCTCTGCGGACCATAAAAGCGCCCCATCTCCTCCAAACCTCGAAACTCCACAATCACGAGCGCGACGCTGCTGTCTTCGGACGAGGCGCGATGGACCTCTTCTTCCAGTCGGTTGCGGAAATATTCTTCCGTGTAGGCGCCTGTCTCGGAATCCAAAACCTCGAAGCCGAAAGTGCTTGACTGCCTTCGCAGCACTCGGTCTTTCTGCTCTTCGCTGGTGAGGACCTTCCGCAGCTTCATGAGCGACTGCCGAAGAATGTGGCTCACATAGTTGCAGGAGATATCCAGGCGCGCGGCGATTTCGGTCTGGTTCAGACACTCGAAGTGGAACAGCACGAGCACCTGACGCTCCAAATCGCGAAGCTCGCGCATGGCGTGCTCCAATAGGAGCCGGTCCTCCAGGCCGAGTTGCTCGGGACAGAAGTCGGACGCGTCCAACCTTTCGACCTCGGTCGTACCTTCCTCGTCTCCCTGAATCGCGGCGTCCAAGCTTCCGACTTTCAGAAGCTCGTTGGTCGCGAACACCTCTTCCACGCAGTTCTCGCTCACGCCGACGCTTTCGGCAATCTCCCGGTTGGTGGGAATTCTGCCCAGCGAGCCCTGCAGAGAAACCTGGGCCTTGGAGATCTTCTGCCGAAGCTCTTGCAGCCAAGCCGGCTGGCGGATCGTCTGGCTGCGGTCACGCAGGTAGTGCTTGATCTCGCCGGCCACCAGATACGTCGCATAGGTGTTGAACCGCACACCGGCGTTTCGGTCGAACTTTGAGAGCGCGTTGAGCAAGCCGATGAACCCGACCTGCACCAGATCGTCGAGCGGCTCGATTCCTGCGAATCTGCGAGCCACTCGCTCGACCAGGTTTGCGTATTGCACCATAATCAGGTCCTTCAGGTCGGGACGCGGTGAGTCTAGGTACCGCATCACCAACCCTTCCGGATCGTGATTCGCGCTCATCTGTGGCGAAGATTCCATCAGTCCTTGAATTGCATTCCTCTGGGCGTCCTGCCCTTAACGAACCAAGTTGTTTCCGAGCCGGCTTGCGCCGATTACTTCACGCTGCTGACCAGCTTGAAGATCGGAGTCATGATGCTGATTGCGATAAAGCCGACGACGCCGCCGAGGAACATGATCAGCATCGGTTCAATCATGGACGTGAGTCCCTTGACCGTTGCCTCCACCTCGGTGTCGTAGAAGTCGCCGACCTTGACCAACATGTCGCTGAGCCGTCCTGACTCCTCGCCGATGTCGATCATCGTGGTAACCATAGTTGGGAAGAGACCGCTCTGAGTCAAAGGAAGCGAAAGCTTGTTTCCTTCTCGCAGACTGACGCGCGTATCTTCGATAGCGGTGGTCAGGACGGCGTTGTTGAGCGTCTCGCCGACGATTTCCAGGCTTCGCATCATTGGTACGCCTGAGTTGATGAGGGTTCCAAACGTTCGGCAGAACCTCGCGATGCTCATCTTGAGCGCAAGGTCGCCGACGATCGGAATCTTAAGCTTGAAGTAGTCGATCTGGTAGCGCCCGCGAGGCGTCTTGCCCCAGCTCTTGATGCCGAACAAGATGCCGACGCCGGCCAGGATGATGACCCACCAGAACTTGTTCATGAAGTCGCCGACGGCGAACAGTCCCGCCGTCACAGGCGGCATCTCCACGTTCATGCCGTTGAAGATGTCTTTGAAGCGCGGCAGCACGAAGGAGAACAGGGCGAAGAGCATGACCTGGCTAAATGCAAGAACCAGGACCGGATACATCATCGCGCTCTTGATCTTGCCTTTGATCTCCGCCTCATACTCCAGGAAGCCGCTGAGGCGGTCCAAGATGAGGTCGAGAATTCCACCAAGCTCGGCGGCGCGAATCATGTTCACGTAAAGCTTGTTGAAGCACTTCGGATGCTTCGCCATCGCCTCGTTCAAAGCCAGACCGCCCTTTACATCGGCTCTGATTCCATCAGTCGCTTCCTTGAGGACAGGGTCCTTCATCTGACCGACCAAGATGTCCAGGCACCGAAGGATTGGAATACCTGCGTCGATCATCGTGGCGAACTGCCTGCTGAAGACGACGAGGCTCTTGGCCTTCATCTTGCCCTTGCCGGCGGTCATCTTTCCGAGGCTGCCGCCCGACGCCCGTTTGATCTCGGTGCAGTGCAGCGCCTGATCGCGCAGTTTCGCCAGGACGAGCGTTTCGGAGTCCGCCTCCATGGTAGAGCGGACAGTTCGTCCAGAACTATCGATTGCGGTATAAGCAAACAGAGGCATTCCTAATTCCCGAGGCAGGCTCACCCGCCATTCAAGATTTTCGGAAGGCCGTAGCCCGGACCCAACAAGGATTTAGCGGTTAACGCAAAAAACGGCGAAATTTCTGCGCGAATCCGGCAAATCAGCCTGATCTCTTGCCTGAAACCCTAAAAATCTCCGTCTCGGGCTTGTTGCCTTGGCGCTGGAAAAGAGTGAACACGCCTTGGCTGCGTCCGACCCGGTGGATGAGAAGGCGCCGGCTCTGGTCCCCCTCTTTCACATCCAGGGTCATGTCTTGACCTTCGATCAGGGCCGTTCCCTTAAACGTGCGGCCGTCGAATTCAAGAGTAGCCACCTGCTTTTCGCCTTTGGGATCGAACGCCGTGGTCGCGTGAAGCTTGACCTCTTTCGAAGCGACGGAGCCGGTGAAGGAGATCTCCGCGCCGCTATCCACAACTTTGACGTTGAAGACTCCCGATGCCGAACCGGAAGCCTTGTATTCGCCTTGGAACCGCTGAAACTGCAGCCGAAACACCTCGGCGCGCTGTCCGTGGCCGAGTGCCGCCACAGCCATAATCCCCAACGCAAACGTCAAGACCAAGCGCCGAATCATCTCTACTGTCCCTATCCTTACTATGAGCCCTCAGCAAGAAAAGTGCCACAGCCTTGGGTCCGTAATTTGACGGGTTGTGAGCCAATGTAGCCGCGATCTCAGGTCGCGGCTAGATCAGGTGCCCTCGTAGTACAGAGGCTCGGATCGCCAGTTCTTGTCCTGATCGTGGGCCATCTCCCTCACCCGCGGTCTCCGCTCCCTCAAGCGAACCGACTCGATAGCGAGGCCTCGGCCGCCCGACAGGTGGTTCTTGCCTACACACTCCAGCCGCAGGGTGTACGTTCCGGGCTCCGGCCAGAAGTCGAGGAAGTGGAACTCCTTGCCCGACGTCTCCGCGGCATAGAAGTCCATTTGCTTGCCCAGTCTAACGCCGTCGAGAGACACCTCATAGATGCCGAGATCCGGTCCAAGACTCATATTGATCAGCAGCCGTAGCGGCTCCTTTTCCTTGACTTCAAAGGGGATCTCAAGCGAGTTGTCTCCTTCTTCTCCGGCTGGAACGAAGAGGATCGGGTGCTCGAAATGCTCGGGATAGACCTGCACCGCCATCTCGGTGCGCGCCGTTGAGTCGCGGCCGTCGTACTCCAGGCGGATCAGCTCGTCGGTTTCGAGGGTGTTCTTTTGGCCCAGATTGAGATCGGCGGCTAGAACGACGAGCCGCTCGATGTTCGGCAGCTTTCTTTCGCGAGCGTGAGGCGCCCGGACATCGAAGGTTGGCTTGCCGGTCTGGTACCAGAACGCGACACTTGCGTAGTCGTCCTCGCGCGGATTCCAACTATTGGCGCGGTAGTCCGGGTTCTCGTCCGCCGACATCCAGCCGAACGTCTCGAACTGCACCTTGATCGACTCTTGAAATACGAACGGGTCGTTGATGTGCCAACGATAGGCGCTAGTATGACCGCCCACGATCCCCCACTGGTCGAAATACGGCACGCCGAAATACGGCGTGATCACCCGCTCGAGTCCCCACGCGCAAAGGAAGTAGTCCTCGGTGCCGGTTCCCCAGACCGACGGGATGGCCTCGCCATCGATCGTGACCATCTCGTCTCCCTCCCCGAACCAGTACGGGCTGCGTGTGCGGACACAGAACACCGTTCCGACATAGTGGCCCTTGCCCCTGGTCTCGAGCAGCGTATAAGGTTTGCCGGTCTCAAGGGGGTAGCTCTGGTTGTACTGGGCGTAAAAGTAGGGAACGTCCTCAGGCAGCGAGTCCTTCTTGATCCAGTCGATGTTGTAGTAGAGCAGACTCAGCGGTTTGTCGCTCTCGTTGACGATCTCCACTCGCGCCGACTTTCGGAACGGCATGTGCCAAAAGCAGTTATACGAGTCGCCACCCTCCGTGATCACGGGAATGCTGATCACCTCGCTTCGCTTTCCGAAACAGCCGGCGAAGAAGTCTCCGAGAGGCGCCTCGACGCCCGGCCGCTCGTCTCCGTCCCAGTAGATTCTCAGAAGCAGCTCTTGGTGGTTGGCCGATCCGTCCTTGGCCCATGGGTGCTTCTCGGGCCCAAGGAAGGTGATCCACATGTGAGTGATCACGCCCGGTCCCTCCACGTCCATCAGCACATGTGTACCGCCAGGCGCAACGCGGAAGTTATCCCGGTTACTCTTCTCCTCCAAGTCGCTCTTGGGCGGCGCGATCGGGTCGTAGTTCCCGTCGGGACCTTCGCGGAAGGTCGAGGTCGCGCGCATACTGCGCCCACTCTGAGGAACGGCCAACGAGCCCATCGGCCCGGAAAGCAACGGATAACGGTCCATGGCGTTTCATCATGGCACTCACATGGGTCCTGCATTTAGCGCTGGTTCAGGCGCGGCCTCGGGAAGCAGATTGGATCGATCTCATACAGCGACAAATCAAGTCTGGAACGCCGACCTGCGGCTAAATCAGACCTTTCCCATATGCCATGTGAAGCAAGGTTGCTTTGTCCTCCGGCTTGAGGAAGCATGAGTTTGGGAAGAACTTGGGTTCAGCATGGCCGAATCGGATCAAGACGCCTTCCGCCGTCTCCTCTCCCCGAGACATGGCCGTCCAAGGAATCACAACCGGTTTCGAAGGCTTGCCGTTGAAGGAAATCCTATACTTTAAGCCCTTTCGAGTCATCGAGTAGAGCCGCTCTACCTTGTTCAGCTCTGCAGCCAATCGCTTCTGAGCTCGAACCAAAGCACAACTTTGTAGGAGCATAACGATCCCGGCGACAAAGGGTGGTAAGCCGCCGAGCCAACTTTGTTGAACAACAATTCCGAAGGCAATCCAAACGGCGAACAACAGAATCCAGCGCCACCAGCGGATTGATCTGCTTTGAACGGAAAATTCCTCCCGAGCTCTCTGAACCTCCTCCAGAGTGCTCACGATCGGCGCTAACGGGATCTCTTCCTCTTGCGCCATGGGCATCGATTTTACGGCGTCTACTGCGACCGCTTGAGCAATTCGGCCAAATATGGCTCAGATCGGGATCACAACGCATTTCCCCTTCTTCACGCGCTTGACCTCTCGCTCGAGAATGCCGAGCTCTGGCGGGTTGATGAAGTCGTCTGCGGAGTTGATGGCGATGAGCGGCGCCTGGATCTTTTCGAGGTCGGACTGCGGATCGTAATCGAACGAGGCGGAGACTTGGTAGAGCAGATCGTTTGCGTCGGTAGTCTTCAGTGAGGCCGCTCTTGAGCGCTCCAGCATGGCGTCCGCTTCGTCGCGAGTAGGCGCTCGCTTCATCATCTGCTGGGCGCTGCTGCCCATAATGGTGAGGATGTCGAGCGCAGCGCCGAGACCGTGAGGCTGGGTCTTGTACTCGCCGTTCTCCCACGTCGGGTCTTGACTAATGTCGTCGATGATCATTCGACGAGTCATCCGGTTGCGGCCGGCGATCTGAACGGGCAGGCTGGCGAGCGGCATCAGCGCGTCCATGAAGTCCGGGTACGTCTCGCCCCAGATCCACGTCTGCATTCCGCCCATCGAGGTGCCCATCACCAGCCGCAGGTGGTTCACGCCGAGGTGCTCGGTGATGAGCCGGTACTGCAGGTTCACGATGTCGTGGTAGCCGTAGTGTGGGAACTTGGCGTGAAGGCCGTTGCTCGGCTTGGTCGAGCGCCCATGCCCGATGGCGTCCGGCAGGATGATGTAGTACTTCTCGGCGTCCAGCAGGCCTCCCCGCTTGAACAGCACGTTCGCGAAGATGGGCGTCAAGAACTGGCGCCCGGTCCCGCCCGTGCCGTGCATGATGAGCACCGCCTTGATCGTGCGCCCGTTCGCATCTTTCGCCGGCCTACCGATGGTGGTGGCGTGCAGGTTCAATTCAGGCAGCATTTCGCCGCTCGCGAATCGGTAGTCGTGAATCTGATAGTCGGTCTCATCCGGAGCAAACGCCTGCCCGGAGGCGATCGCCGCGGTGGCGATGAGGATCGGAAACATGGTTGAAGCATGTTATCCCTCCTCAGAGCCGTTCTCCGCGCTTCTCCGTCTGAAGGCGATGCTTGCGAGATTTGGCTTTGCAGGCGGCACCTTCCTCGCGCCGAAGCTGCGAAGCGCCGTCGGCGATGCGATATGGGACGCCCCAACCGGTTTAATGGCAGCTCGCATCAAAAGCTATCCAACGACCAACGAGGCTCCAGAGTCGATGTAGACCACCTCGCCTGTGATGTGCTGGGCAAGATCTGAGACCAGGAAGAGGGCAAGCTTGCCGACCTGCTCCGGATTGCCAGTCTCCTCGCCTGCCAGCGGACTCGTGCCCTCCGGGTATTCGGCAGGAACCTTGATCTGATCGATGTGCCTTTGCTCGGTGCTCTCCCCGATGTTCGTCGAGATCGCTCCCGGGCAGATCACGTTGACACGGACCTTGTCTCGACCCAGCTCCACAGCCAGCATCTTCGCCATCGCGAGCTGACCCGCTTTGCTGGTCGAGTACGCCGTGGCGCCTGTGTTGGAGAAAGTGCGCGTACCGTTCACCGAGGAAGTCACCAGCACCGATCCGCCCTGCTTTCGAAGGTGCGGTACCGCATATTTGATCGTGAGGAAGGCGCCTCTCAGATTGATCGAGATCGTCCGGTCGAACTCTTCAGGAGCGATTTCCTCGATCGGCGCCCAGACGCCGTTAATGCCCGCGTTGGCGTAAACGATGTCGAGCCTGCCGAACCGCTCGACTGCCCGGTCGCACGCTCGTTTCATTTGATCGGCGTCTGAGACGTCGGCTTCGATCGTCTCGGCCTCGATCTCCTGCGCAACCTTCTCAAGCTCATCGCGGCTTCTGTCCACCAACACCAACCGACATCCGTGTTCCGCGAACAACTCCGCGGTTCCTTTCCCGATTCCGGATGCCGCTCCGGTGATGAGTGCCACTTTGCCCGTAAGGCTCAACGAATCATCCATGGATGTTTCGACCGATGAGCAGCACACAAGGTGCCGCCTGGCCGGCGCAACGGCAGGTCGTCGAGGAGCCTTAGAACCTGGCCTTAGTAGATCACCTTGTTCAAGCGATACTCGACCAACCCCGTCGCTCCCGCCCTCTTGAGAGCAGGGATGAGATCTCGAACCTCGCTCTCGCTCAGGATCACCTCGGCTGCGAGCCAGGCTGGGTCGGCTAGCTGACTGATGGTCGGGTTCTTCAGCGAGGGAAGGATCGAGAGGATTTCGTCACGACGATCCGCGGGAAGATTCATCTTCAGACCGACGAGCTTCGAGGCGTTCATCGCGCCGGTCAAGAGGATCTCCAACGACTCGATCTTGAGCCGCTTCCACTCATCGGCCCACGCCTCGTGAGAGGCGACGAAGCGAGTGGTGCTGGTGAGCAGCGTATCGACGATTTTCAGGTTGTGCGCGCGAAGGGAGTTGCCCGTCTCCGTGTTCACCACGATCGCCTCAACCAGCGTCGGAACCTTCACCTCGCAGGCGCCCCACGAGAACTCGACCTTCGCCGAAACCCCGTGCTGAGCAAGATACTTCTCCGTAAGCCGAACGTATTCCGTGGCGATCCGCTTCCCTTGCAGGTCCTCGACGCGGCAAATCGGACTGTCGTTGTGAGCGGCCAATACTACGCGAATCGGATTGTTCGTAAGCTTGCTGTACCGAAGCTCGCAGACCTCATGTAAATCGGCGCCGGTGTCCGCGATCCAATCGGCGCCGGTTAGCCCGGCATCGATGACGCCTTGTTGGACGTAGAGGGGGATCTCCTGCGGACGCAGAAGCACGGGCTCGATCTCATCGTCATCGACGACAGGCTGATAGGAGCGAGACGAGACCCTGAACGAGTAACCGGCGCGTTCAAAAAGGCTGAACGTCGCCTCCTGCAGACTTCCTTTCGGCAGGCCCAACTTCAATTTCATGGGTAAAAGGATACTTGGAAGCCGCCTTCGGCCTTAACAATCCTCTAACCGCCTGTTGTTAGCATGAGGTCCATGTGCTCAACTCGCCAGCGCCTCGCGGCCCTGCTGCGAGAACAACGTTCAGCTCACGGACTCTCGTTGCGCGAGACGGCCGATCGCGCCGGGCTGGCGCCCAGCACACTCTCTCGTTGGGAGGCTGGAGCCTGCTTGCCGCGCGTACCGGAGTTGGAGGCTCTCTTGCGAAGCCTTGAAGTGGGAGAGCGGGAGATCACCCGAATTCTCTTCAGCTTGGACGCTCCACGGGCAGCCCGCGCGGTAAGGCGCGCGGACACGGCAGAGATTCCCGCACCGTCCGGAGGGTTGCTCCTCAAGGCTCTGCGATCCAGAGCACGGCTCTCCGTTACATCTCTGGCAGATCTCTTGGGAGTCAACCCAAGCACCGTTAGCAGGTGGGAGTCGTGTGACGCCCACCCTTCCCAAGACCATGTGGATCGCCTTATGGATGTTCTAAAGGCGCCGCAGGACGTTCGAAACTGTCTGGCTGCCACTGGCGTCGCCAAGCTCAACGTCGAGCGGCCTCCTTACAACGAAGCGAACCTGACAGAGGAGCTTGCAAGCCTGGAGAAGCTCATTCCAGAAGCGGACGCCGATCTGGAGCTTGGTCTCCTAGGCCTTCAGTCGCGAGTTTGGTGGTTTCGAGACGAGCCTGGCGCGTTTCCGATACTCCAGTGGGTCACTGTGGCGTACGCCGAATACCTCTGCTGCCGGGAGAGGTATCGGGAAGCTCTGATTCAAGCTCAGTCGGCGCTGGATTCGGGGCTCGAACCTTACGGCGTCCTGGGCGTCCGCGCCCACCGATGCCTGGCGCGAGCCGACGTCTATCGTTGGACGAATCCCCGGCCCCACCTGGGCCTTTACACGATGCAGCGGTGCCTGGCGACCTGCCTTTTGCCACAAGCTCGGGAGGGCGTCCTAACGGACATGGCCGAATACAGCTGGATCGCGGGCCGTCACCAAGAGGCAATCGACTATGCTCAACGGGCGCACCCCATCGGAAAGGTCACCAGACGCGACCTGGAGCAGCGGTGGGGGGCGCCTGATCTTTCGGAATCGTACGCTTGGGCGCTGCTTGTTAAGGCCCCTTAATGACCTGTTCCACTTTTGTGCAACTGCTTACGGATTCCTGGCGGCTGATCTCTAATAGATAGCGGAGGGGGTTCGAACCCCGAGGAGCCATCGAAAATGTATCCCTACGCTGCGCGCCGCGCGTTTACGCTCATCGAGCTGCTGGTGGTGATCGCCATCATCGCCATTCTCGCCGCGATTCTTTTTCCTGTCTTTGCTCAAGCCAAAGAGGCCGCGAAGAAAGCTTCCTGTTTGTCGAACGTTCGCCAGCTCAACGACGCCTGGCTGATGTATGCCAACGACTACGACGACACCTGGGTCACGACCGGCAAAGGTTACGATCCGAACAATCCCACCACCTGCAGTTCGGGTGACTGGGCGGACTACAACGATTTCTCCCACGTCGCTCAGCCGTACGTCAAGAACTTCGACATCTTCTTCTGCCCAGACCGCAACGACACTGAGGCAGGCAGCAGCAACGCTGCGAACGGCCGCCTCTATGGTTACGGAATGAACTACGGCCCCTATCACAACAGGGCCGGCATGGGCATGCTCCACATTCCGACGGCTTACACGACTGGCAACTCGTGGGAAGGATGCCGCTACTTCTTCCCGGGAAGGAACCTCTCCGATGCCGTCGCTCCCGCCCAGATGGAAGTGCTGGTGGATACCAACGACGATCCGCAGTACACCAACGCGCCCTACGACCAGTGCGAAAACGGCAGCGACTATGCAAGCTGCATCGGTGAGATGCGGCACAACGGCAGTCTGGACGTGGCGTTCTTGGACGGCCATGCCAGCCACTGGCAGTTCCACGCGTACACCGATACGCTCGACGGCGGGCACTCCTTCTTGCTCGAGCCGAGCGAGCAGCAGATGCTCATGTCCTGCTATGACCCCAACGCCAGGATCGAAGGCGGCTACGATGGCGCTGACGGCGACATCAACGCCCTCGAGCAAGGCATGACTTGCGCTCAGGCGGTCTCTGCCGCGGTCGCCGCTCGGACCCAAGTCGGACAGTAAATGAAGCGATCTTGCTCACTGGCGGCCATCTTCTTTCTGCTCTTGGCCATCTTGGCCGAGGCAGGGTGTTCCGATGGAGCGGTTCACCTCACCAAGGCTCAGGCTCTGGATCACCAAAAGAAGAAAGACCGCTTGGACGGGAGCAAATAGAATCGAGAATCGGTGCGGCGATCTCCGGACGGTCGCTGCACCTGTTGCCCTGAGGATTACACTGCGACGAGAAGGATCTCCATGAAGTTTCAGCGCGTGCTCTTCGTTGCCTTGGTCTGCTTGACTTTGATTTCCACCTTGGCGTTCTGGCAGAGGAACGTGGTCAAGATGGGTAGGCAGCCGGACGGCACCTTTATTGTTTCGTCCGGTCAACACATCGTTCCTGGGACATTCTGGTTCTCTGGCCGGCCAGGCGATATCGCGCTTCACCCGTCGGGAAAGTTCTTTGCCGTCACTGAGCGGAATGTCGTGTTCCTCTGCCGGCCCGACGAAGGGATCATTGCAAACTCGAGCGTGCCGATCGGCGCCGAGCCCGGGTTCCGGGGGTTGGAATGGACCCCCGACGGAAAGAGGCTAATTGCCTCCACGGCAGCCGGCTGGCTGGCCACCTACGACTACGACGGGGAAAAGTTGACCGCAGGTCATCGAATAACGCTTCTGCCCGACGCAAACGAGCAATCGTCGAAGCCCGACAAGAAACCGAAGAAGCCGAAGAAATCAGGGGCCGAGATCACCAACCCGGTCCCCGGCGGCATGGCGATAACCAAGGACGGAAAAACTCTCTATGTTGCCGCCGCGGACCTCAACGCTGTCGTTCAAGTGGATCTCACCGCAGACAAAGTCGAACGAACGCTGGCCGTTGGAACACTGCCTTTTCAAGTCCGACTGAGCAGCGACGAATCCAAACTGGTTGTAACCAACTGGGCAGGACGGATTCCTCGTGAAAACGATGTAACTGGGCCTAGCGGGAAGAACACCCTCGTAGTCGACAAGCGAGGAGCCGCGGCGGGAGGGACCGTGACAATCCTAGACCTCGCGACCGGCGAAGGCAAGAGCGTGGACGTTGGAATTCATCCAACCGACGTGGTGGTCGACGGGGACAAGGGCTATGTAGCGAATTCGCTAAGCGATTCCATCTCGGTGATCGACTTGAACGCTGCAAGGGTAAGCAAGACGATTCCGCTCCAATGGAATACAAAGCGGTTGATCGGCTGCATGCCTTGCGCTCTTGGCGTCTCGGGCGACCGGCTCTACGCTTGCGACGGCGGCGACAACGCGCTCTGCGAGGTCGACCTGGGGAGCGACAGAGTCGTCGGCTATAGGCCGGCCGGCTACTATCCCATCGCCATGTTCCTTCTTGGGGACCGAGCCGTGGTGCTGAACTCGAAAGGAGATGGCTCGGTCTACCAGACCCGTCAGGGGAAGATTGGGAACGCTCACGACTTCGAAGGCAGCCTCTCTGTCATCGACCTCAAGAGTGACATCGCCGCCGCGACTAAGGTGGTCGCCGACAACAACTCGTGGGACAAGCCCAACCTGAAGCCGGACTTGGCGGTCTACCACGGGGCGATTCAGCACGTTCTCTACATCATCAAGGAGAACCGCACTTATGACGAGATCTACGGCGACATGCCCGAGGGGAACGGCGATCCAAAGCTGTGTGACATCGGTGAGAAGATCATGCCGAACCACCGCGCCCTCGCCCGCGAGTTCGGTCTGTTCGATAACGCCTATGTGAGCGGCACCAATAGCTGCGACGGACATGCTTGGTCGACTCAGTCGATGGCCGACGACTATATCGAGCACTTCTACGTCGGCTACTCGCGCACCTACAACGACGACGGCAACTGCTGCATGTCGCTCTCCTCGAGCGGCTGCATCTGGGACGCAGCAGCCAAGAAACATGATTCGATCCGCATCTACGGAGAGTATTGCGACGCGGAGATCGCCGAGTATCAGCCATCTCGGCCGAAGGATTGGTTCGAGGCTTGGAACGACCGCAAAGCCGGCACCCATAAGTTCCACTACATCCCTCACGCGGTCTACGCGAGTGTCAAGCCCTACCTGTGCCCAAACGTGCACTACTGGCCGCTGATCCAAAGCGATCAATCGAGGGCTGACGAGTTCATCAAGGAGTACACGGTCTACAGCAGAGAGGACAAGGTTCCCAATCTGATGGTGATGAGCCTTCCTTGCGATCATACGGAGGGCCGAAACCCGACCTACCCCGAGCCCAAGTCCATGATGGCGGATAACGACCTGGCGCTTGGGCGCATCGTGGACGCCGTTTCACACAGCCCACAGTGGAAGAACACATGCATCTTCGTGATCGAGGAC
>DASZPA010000164.1:0-2315 GCA_035550555.1 Fimbriimonas sp. | reverse complement strand
TCACCGACACACCCGATTCCAAAACTTGGCTTACCAAACGTCTACGTGCATCCATCTTGCTCTGTTGAAGAAAAGGCACCTGTCAAGGATGTCTTGTCACAACTGTCAAGAATGTCTTGTCCTTCTACACAAGGGGCGAGGTTTGGCTTTCCGAGTCAATCCAGAGTTAAAGGCCTATTGGGAAGCCGACAGGAGGTTCCGCGATCGATACGCCCGGACGGGCCGTATCGTAAACTGCGCGCGATGAGACCGGAGTTGGTTCTTTCACTGTTGGCGCTATTCGGGGTGGCGGCGATTGGACAGCAGAGACAGACGTGGAGCGAGCCTCACCCGGAGATTCCTTATTTGCCGAAACCTCCGCAGCAGCCGGCGCATTGGCTGGTGGAGCAGGAGCCAGTTACGCCGAACGCGTCTCCCGAAGCCAGGGCGTTGCTTCATATGCTGTACCGGATCTCGGGAAAGACCACGATCACGGGGCAACATGACTACGCAGGCGAGCAAGGGGTCTCGACGACGGCCTTCGCCATCTACACCGGAAAGACGCCAGCGATCTACGGGACCGACCTCGGCTTTGCGGCCGCAGGCGATAAAGATTCCGCCTACGGACGCCATGAGGTGGTTCAGGAACTGATCAAGCAGTTCCGCTCGGGGCACATCATCGCGCTTTGCTGGCACGAGGTCCCGCCGACGATGGATGAGCCGGTCCAGTTCAGAGGGCAGGTTCAGAGCCACCTCACGGATCAGCAGTTCGAAGATCTGCTCGCCCCCGGCACGGCCATCAACAAGCACTGGCTAGCGCAGGTCGATGGGATCGCCGAGTACCTGAAGGAACTTCAAGACGCGCATGTACCGATCCTTTGGCGGCCGTTCCACGAGATCAACGGGGACTGGTTCTGGTGGAACGGTAGGCGAGGTGACGCGAGGCACGGTTCCAAGCAACTCTACCGGATGATCTACGACCGGCTGGTCAACTTCCACCACTTAAAGAACCTGATCTGGGTCTGGAACCCCGACCAGCCCAGCCGACCCGACCGGCAGTTCGTCGACTATTTCCCCGGTCTGGATTGCGTGGATGTTTTGGGTTTGGACTGCTATGGGGCGTTCCAACAGTCGTTTTACGACGATCTGAACGCACTCTCGGGCGGCAAGGTGATGGCGATCACGGAGACATCGAACCCTCCTGCGATCACGACGTATCAGACTCAGCCGAAGTGGGCCTACTACATGTGCTGGGCGATCGATAGGGCGTTTGTGCCGAGATTTCTGAATCCGCCTGCTGCGACCGGCAATCAGCGACGAGGCCTTACCCGCGACCAGTTCAAGGCAATCGTGGCGGACCCCCGGATGATGAGCTTGCAGGACCGGTCCTATCTGCATGAGGTTTCGCGTGTTCTCAAGGCAGCCGGCGCCAAAGAGGTTCGGCGAGCTGAGAGGGTGCCTGACAAACCCCTCGGTCCCTAATCCGCGTCACCCCCTATCGTCCAGCGCGTCCGAACTATCGTGCTCTCGTTGATGCTTGCTGCAATGCGGCCCTCCTATTCGGTCGTCGATCTTCATATCCGAGACACGGAGTTGAGACGACTCTATCTGAACAATCGCGGCACGGTCGCCATCAAAGGGGTCGAGTCTCCTGAGGGGCCGACCAATCCCGATCTTCCAAGCGTCATCTTGGTCGTGAAGGGGAAACGAATCCACCTCGGTGCTGAGATTTCTGAAGTGGACGGGCTCAACAATCGCGACGAGGCCGTGCTAGAGTCAAGGCACGGAGCTGTAATTTGGCGGCGCGGGCATATGGTTGCGGCACCGGAAAAAGCAGTCAACCACCGCTTCTTTGAGTACCTTGGCACCCCGGTAGGTATCGACGATACGGGCCGGATCGTGTGCGTCGCTGAAGGCGTTGAGGGTGTTTTCGACGTCCACTTTTGGCCGGAACCGAAGGAGGTACCTCAAGATCTTCCGCGTCCAGTCGCGGTCGCAGCCGATGGCGCCCTTTGTGGTGTGCAGTCACGCGGCCGCTTTCCTTTGACCGAAGGGCCGACCGCCTTTCTGCGGTTCCGTGAATCGACCACGCCGATCGGATTCAAAGACGTCCTCTTCCCAACGTGCTTGAGCTCCGTTACCCATTTCGTGGGAGGCTGGTCGGAAAGAGGCAATCCTGGCCGGCATCGGCCGTTTCTTTGGCAGAACGGAACGCTCAAGTGGCTGCCATGGCATCAGGGTGACGAGGACTCGTCCGAGGTCCGGTCGGTCAATCTGAGCGGCGTTGCCGTCGGCCGAGTCGATTGGACGCAAAGCGAACCCGGAAGCCTGACCTC
>DASZPA010000163.1:0-18007 GCA_035550555.1 Fimbriimonas sp. | reverse complement strand
CGTCGGAACAGGACAGCCTGCAAAAGCTGGATCACCTGGTCAAACAGCAGCGAAGGCTCATGGAGCTTTCCGCGGCAGTCAGCGCCAATAAAGACCTGCAAGTCGTCTTCCAGCACCTGCGTGACGCTATGTATGAAGCCGGCGGTATGGACCGAGTGGGCATATTCACCATGGAGGGGGAATACCTGCGAGGAACGTTCGGAACGGACGCCGCCGGCAACCCAACAGACGAGCACGATCATCTCATCAAGATCAAGGACCTCCGCGGCCCGATGCGGGACATGATCGATGGCAAGCTCCCGTTCGCCATCACCGAATACTCCGAAGCCGTGGAATTGCCCAACGGAGAGATTCGCCAAGGCTTTCCAAACGCGGGCCTCACCCTCGTCGCGGGAGGCGAGCTGCACGGCGTGATCTTCATGGACACGCTGTTCTCGCTCAACGAGATCACTCCGGACACGTTAGAGCCGCTTCTTCCCTTTGCCCAGCAGGCAGCGGTCGCAGTGCAGAATGCGAAGCTCTTCGAGCAGATCCAGCGCGAGTTGGAGGAGCGTCAGAAGGTCGAATCGGCTCTGCGCTCTCAAGCAGTGGAGCTCGTGGAGGCACGGGACCAGGCATTGGCCGCCACACGCGCCAAGAGCGAATTCCTGGCCAACATGAGCCACGAGATCCGCACTCCGATGAACGGCGTCATGGGCATGGCCGAGCTGCTCATGAACACGGATCTTGGGGAGCAGCAGCGGGAGTACGCGCGCATCATCTACCGAAGCGCCGAGTCGCTGCTCAACGTGATCAACGACGTTCTGGACTTCAGCAAGATCGAAGCCGGCAAGATGACGCTCGAGCTGGTCGAGTTCGACCTGCGCAACCTTATCGAAGAGGTTGCGGAGATGCTCGCGCCCCACGCCCAAGACAAGGGCTTGGAGATGGCGTGCCATGTCAGCTCGGCCATTCCCACCCTTCTTAAAAGCGATCCTGGGCGGCTGCGCCAGATCGTCGTGAACTTCGTGGCGAACGCCATCAAGTTCACCGGCTGCGGAGAGGTGACGATCGAGGCGAAGCTTATCCGCCAAACCCGCAAGCACGCACTCGTTCGAGTGTCGGTTTCGGACACCGGTATAGGAATTCCTGCCGACCGCCGGAGCGCTATCTTCGAAAGCTTTACTCAGGCGGACGGAAGCACGACGCGCCGCTATGGAGGCACCGGCCTTGGCTTGACGATCTGCCGACAGCTCGTGGAGATGATGGGAGGCCAGATCGGCGTTTCCAGCGAACTCGGCGCCGGAAGCACCTTCTGGATCGAGATGAATCTGGTGAAGCAGGCTCGCATGGTGCTGCCATCCGTTTTCTCGGCAGACATCCAGCACAAGCGAATTCTGATCGTCGACGATAACGCCACGAACCGGCGCATCCTGCACGAGCACCTCCGGTCATGGAACTGCAAGGCAGTGGAGGCCGAAGGCGGCGCTGAGGCAATGAGCATCCTCGCCGCCGAAGAGGTCGCGTTCGACGCGATTCTGATGGACCTTCAGATGCCGGAAATGGACGGTCTTGCGGTCGCTCGCAAGATTCGGTCGGACGCAACGCATGGAAGGACGCCGATCATTTTGCTCAGCTCCGTGTGCTGTCAGGTGAGCCGAGCCGGAGCCGAGTTCGATGCCGTTCTCACCAAGCCCGTTCGACAGTCGCATCTCCTTGAGAACCTGCTAAAGATTTGCGGATCCCATGAGCCGGACAAGGCCGAGATCCCCGTGCAGCGCGAGGAGCTCGTCCTGACCCTTCCGCCGGGCCTCAAGATCTTGGTCGCCGAAGACAATTCGGTGAACCAGAAGGTTGTCCAACACATGCTCGCCCGGCACAAATGCCACGTCCGGTTTGCCAACACCGGTGTCGAGACGGTGGCCGCCTATCAGGAACAGGCCTACGACTTGATTCTCATGGACGTTCAGATGCCCGAGATGGACGGCTTCGAGGCCACCCAGAAGATTCGAGAGCTGGAGAGCGGCGGCAAGCACGTCCCCGTCATCGCCACCACCGCCCACGCGATGGAAGGCGACCGCGAGAAATGCCTCGACGCCGGCATGGACGACTACCTGACCAAGCCGATCAAGCCCGAGACACTGGCAAGAATGCTCGAGCGCTGGGCGCCGCAGCCAATGTCCGCCGTAGCCGCATAGCGGGAAGGCCAAGTTGGGAAGTTGGCAGGTTGGCAAGTTGTCAAGTTTCAAGTTTCAAGTTGTCAAGTTGTAGGATTGTGACGTCGCTAAGTGATTGCATCACAATCGATACTCTTAACAGCTTAACGGCTTAACGACCCGCAATCTTGACAACCTGCAAACTTGAAACTTGACAACTTGCCAACTTGCCAACTTTTGCCAACTTCCCCTAATCCACCACTTCAACCTGGACTGGCGGGACGACTCCGATCTCTGCGCCCTTTTGGAGGAACAGCCGGATGGCTTTCACTCCCTCTTCGCCCATGTCCAGGGTTCTCTCGTTCACATACATGCCGACGAATTCGTCGCTGGTCGGCGTGTCCATTCCGCGTGCGAACTGAAGCGCATAGTCGAGCGCCTTTTGGCGGTTGCGCAGCCCGGCGAGGATGCTCTCCCGCATGACGCGGCTGACCTCGGCGACTACGTCGGCGCCGAGATCCTTTCGAACCACGTTGACTCCCAGGGGCAACGGCAGACCGGTAAGGCCTTTCCACCAGACTCCCATATCCGCAATGAGCGCGAGGCCCTCCTTTTCATAAGTGAGCTGGCCTTCATGAATGATCAGGCCGCCTTCGAACCGGCCCTCTTGCACAGCCGGGATGATCTGGTCGAACGGCACAACCTCGACCAGCGGCTTGACGTCGGGTCCAAACTGGTCTGCAAAGTAGAGGTTGAGCGCGAGAAACGCCGACGTCTGCTTGCCGGGAACGGCGATCGTGGTTCCCCGAAGCTCTTCCAGCGTGAAAGGTCGCTTGGCGACGATCATCGGACCGTAATCGTCTCCGAAGGAACCTCCGTGGCGAAGAAGCGCGTACCGGTCCGCGACGTGCGCAAAGGCGTGCACCGAAATGGCGGTCGATTCCAAGCGGCCTTCGAGGGCCCACTCGTTGAGAGTCTGGATATCCCGCAGGATGTGTTCGAATTCATACGCCGTCTTCACCTCACCGCTCGCGAGGCCCCAGAACATGAACGCGTCGTCCGAGTCCGGCGAATGTCCCAGGCGAATCTTCATCGGAACCGCTGTTTCCACAGTCCGCAGTTTACTTTATCGAGATTTCAAAATTCTCTGAAAGCAGTTTGATCTTCGGAACGAACCTGCAGCAGCCTGCCATAGTCGCCAACTATCTAACTCAAGAACCGCTTCAGTTATGGAAAAAACTAAAGGGGCGGGCATTTTTATGGGGCGAGTCGTTTGAAAGGGCTTCCGTGGAGGGCCAAGGCCTACCTGTTTGCGATTTGCATTGCAGGTCTGGCTTCCGTTTGGTGGTCGCAAACGAACCCCAGCCTCCGCACCACACGCCCCCTTTGGGAAGTCGGCCTGTTTGTGATCACGGCCGTATTGGCCGGCGGGCGAAAGATCGCCCTGCACCGCTCGCTAGGCACCGACGAGTCGGGCTCCATGACTCTCGGATTCGCCATCACGTTCGCCTCCATGATCTGGTGCGGCGCAGGTACGGCAGTCGTTGTTGCCGTTGCCAGCTCGCTCTCGAGCTGTGTCTATCCGCAGCGCCAGCCAATGCACCAGCTCACTTTCAACGTTTCCATGACCGCCCTTGAGGCTCTGTGCGGCGGCCTGGTGTTCATGGCCCTCGATCCCGGCGATATCAACGCGCATGCGGTTCAGTTCTTCGTCGCCCAAGCGCTTTCCGCGATCACTTACTATGCAGTCAACACTTTTGGCGTGGCGACCATCATTGCCCTTTGCGCATCCGAGCCGGTTTTCAAGGTTTGGAAAGAGAACTTCCTTTGGACGGCGCCGAGCTATCTGGCGACGGCCAGCGTGACGACCCTCGCCATCTTCCTGTTCCACAGCAGCATCGGAGCCGTGTTCCTCTTCGTGGTTCCGGTCGCCTATCTCGCCTACCAGACGTATCGAACCTACATCTCGCGCGTCGAGGATCAAGAGGAACACCAGAAGGAGCTGGAGCGAGAGCAGGCGCACCTGGCCGAGCTTTATCTGGCGACGATCAAGAGCCTGGCTCTCGCCATCGACGCAAAGGACCAGTACACGCACCAGCACATCATCCGCGTGCAGCGGTATGCGGTCGCCATCGCGAAGGAAATGGGGCTGACCGGCGCCGAGCTCGAGGCCGTGAACACGGGCGCGCTGCTGCACGACATCGGCAAGCTGGGAGTCGCGGAATACGTGCTCATGAAGCCGGGGCGGCTTACCCAAGACGAGTTCGACCAGATCAAGAAGCACCCGGAAATCGGTGAGGCCATTCTGGATCCGGTGGAGTTCCCATGGCCTGTCCTGCCAGTCGTTCGCAGCCACCACGAGAAATGGGATGGCACAGGGTATCCGGATGGTCTAAAAGGCGAAGAAATCCCCCTGACCGCCCGAATTATGGCGGTTGCGGACGTTTACGACGCCCTGACATCCACGCGCTCCTACCGCAACGCATGGTCGCATGAGAAGGCCGTCGGCGTGATTCAGAAAGACGTTTGGACGCACTTCGACGGCAACGTCGTCGAGGCATTCTCCAAGGTAATCGACGGGGTGGTGCAGGAGATGGCGGAAGAGGGTCAGGGCCCTCTCGCCCCCAAGCCCGCGCCTAAGGCCGAGCCGGCAAACAAGTCGGAGATGGCGGCAAACGATATTGCGAAGTCGTCTACGGAGCTTTGGGCGCTTTATGAGGTCGCTCAAACGCTGACCTGCAGCCTTGGGACGCAAGACACAGTCGACTACCTCTGCCGGAAGCTTGACCGGATGTTCCCAGGTGCTCTTTTCGCGTTTCTCCTAAGAGACGACGAGGAGAGTCCGCTGCGAGTCCGTGCCGCGACCGGCCTCAACGAGGAGTACTTCGCCAACGCGCGTCCGATCAATGAGCGAAGCGTCTCCAACGTGGCCCTGCGCGAGCTTGTCACGATCACGGGCGAATACGATTCGGACGACCTTTTAATCGGCGCCGTCGAAGGCGTGCCATGGGCTCCCTTGAACACGTCCGTTATCGTTCCCCTGACCTGTCAAGGCGAGCGCATCGGGACCCTCAACTGCTACCACCCAGATCCCGAGGGCTTTTCGGACCACGATCGGGGCGTCTTCGAGAACGTGGCCAAGAGAGCGGCCCACGCCCTTTACAACAGCGTGTTATTTGAGCGAATGCGCGGAGATACGGCCAAGGACCCGCTGACGCAGACGTTCAACCTCCGCTATCTCACCAGCTACCTCGAGTCGAAATGCCGGCTGGCTGGCGAAGCGGCCATCGAACCGTTTTCGGTCCTCTGCGTCGATCTGGACAGCTTCCGGCCCATTAACGAGAACTTCGGCCACCAGAAAGGCGACCAAGTTCTGCGCGAGGTCGCGCAGGTTCTTTCGAGCTGCGTCAGCCCAGACGATGTGATCGCTCGATATGGCGGCGACGAGTTCCTCGTCGTTCTGAGCAGCGCGGACAAGGCGGCGGCCCAAGAGTTCGTTCAGCGCGTCGAGCACGCGGTGTCGTTGTACGACGCGCAGCTCTACCACGTTCGACTGGGGCAACTGAGCGTGTCGGTCAGCGTTGGAATCGCCTCCTATCCAGAAGATGGGTTCGACTTCGCGAGCCTGGTGGCAGCGGCAGAGTCGGCGGCGAATACGGCGAAGGCCGAGAAACGCTTGCGGAGTCTTGCGAACCCGAGCTCGGTTCGGAAAGCGGCGTAGCCGTGCCCTCGGACAAGCTCTTACTTCATCGCGCCTGCGCGGTTTCGGGTCGCGAAGTAGTTCCAGCCGCTGAGCACGAGGTGCTCGTCCGGGTGGGTGTTTCCTTCCTCGACATGATCGTTGCCGGCGTACATCTGGATCAGAACGGTCTTTCGGACCTCGGACGAGCGGTTCGGCATCGAGCCATGAAGTGTAAAGTAGTGGAAAAAGGCGACGTCGCCGGGCTGTGACTCAAGCGGCAGAGCGCCACTGATCGGGTGGTTCTCCAGGAACTCTGACTCAACCTGGCCGGAGCTGCCGGACACGCGCCCAAACTTGTGTGAGCCCGGATAGACCCTGAGGCATCCCATCTCATCCGTCGCCTTTGAAACGTGGATGATCGCCGCGATCATCGAGTCCTTGACGGTCGGGAAGTAGGTCCAGTCCTGGTGCATCGGGAACGGGGCGCCCTCCTCGCTCGGCTTCTGGAACAGCTTGGAGTGGTGCAGCACAACGTCCGGCCCAAGGATGTCCGTGGCGACCTTGAGGAAGCCCTTGTGATAGAAGGCGCGCGCCCACGTCGCTGAGAACTGCTGCACGTTGTGCGTGTGGAGGACGACCATCTTCTTGGTCGAAATCTTCTCCATCTCGGGGCCTCCCCATCGAGCATTGATCTCCTCGCCGGCGCCGCTGATCTGGTTGACGATCCGGTCGAAGTCCGTCTCCAAGGCCGCGACCTCTTCCGGAGAAAACACACCGCGAGCCACGTAGTACCCGTCCTCTGCGAATTTCCTGCCGATCTCGGTGTCGGCCGTGGGAATGGAAAACGTCTGCGTCGAAGTCGTGGTCGCCATGCCTCAATGATAGACCGAATTCGTATCTGGGCGGCGGCTACTTCTCTTGTTTGTAGACCCGTACGTAATCCACAACCATCCGCTGCGGGAACACGGTCGTCGCGTCGGGATTTCCTGGCCAGCCGCCGCCTACCGCAAGGTTCATGATGAGGAAAAACGGGTGGTCAAACACCCACTTGTTGCCGCGAATGTCTTTAGGAGTTAGCGTGTTGTAGCACTTGTCATCGAGGAACCAACGAATCTGGTCAGGCGCCCATTCGACGGCGTAGACGTGAAAGTCGTCGGCCAGGGATTTGGGCGTCTCGATCTTGCCGCCAATGCTGTCGCCGCCGGAGTAGCCGGGCCCGTGAAGGGTGCCGTAAGCGGTCTTGGCGACGGGTCCAACCGACTCCAAGATGTCGATCTCGCCACACTCTGGCCATCCGACGCCGCCGGCGTTGGCGCCTAGCATCCAAAACGCCGGCCAGATGCCCTGGCCCTTGGGGATCTTGATCTTGGCTTCAAAGCGACCGTAAGTTTGAGTGAACTTGCCCTTGGTCAGCAACCGAGCCGACGAGTAGTCGCGATGGATGCCGTCCTTGCCGGTCGTGGACTCCTTTCTGGCCTCGATGACCAGATTCCCCTTCCCGTCCATGAACGAGTTCTTGTTGCCCTCGGTATAGCTCTCCAACTCGTTGTTTCCAAAGCCGCCACCACCCACATCGCGGCCCCACTTATCGGAAGCCGGGGCAGTGCCGGCTGGTCCGTCGAACTCGTCGCTAAACGTCAAGACCCACTTGGGGCCGCTTTGTAAGATAGCCATGGATAGTAAAAGCGAAAGCATCTAAGCTCGCAGGTTCTCGGCCCGCTTGCCGGGCGGAAGGTCCTCGTCTCGGTTCGGTTCGATAAAGCCGTTGTCGGACAGGAAATCGACGGTAATGGGTGCCGACCCGGAGAACTTCTTACACTTGACCCATCCGTCACGGGCCATCGCCTCCAAGCACTGCACCATCTTCGAGTGAAAATCCGCGTTGTAGGTCATCCCATCTCGAATTAGCTGATCGCGCATAACATTGGCCGCTTTGTCAAGGCTGGGCGAGACTTGAAGGCCGGCAACAAGCCGACCGAAAACGCCGACAAGGGGCAGTAGCTTGCCCTCGCGCAGATAAGCAGGCATCCGGTAAACACGTCCCTTTTCGTATAGAGGGACTTCGACCTGATCCGCGTTCTTCAAGTTCAGCATGAACAAGCTGTGACCGTCGATCACACTGATGGGGGGCTTTTCCGAGAGCCGCTTGGCGATCATGTGTACGCCGTCCAGGCTGAACGAGCCAAGTCCGCCGACAGACATGTCGGCCTCGACGAAGCCACCTGTTCCAAGCCATTGAAACGCCTCTTCAGCGTCGAGCTCAAGACCAGCGTCATCGGCGATTTGACGAGTGTATTCCTTCAATTCGGTGAAGTGGGCGTTGGCCGTGTACCAGTAGTCGGCGAACTTGATGTGCTGGAGCACCTTCCTGCGATTCCTATGTTCGTAATGGCGGAATAGCCACTCCTTGCTCTCTCCCTGGTCGATCTCCATGATCGAGTAGGCAGCCTCACGGGCCGAGATGTGGGCGAGGCTCAAACCAGCGGAAAGGATCGGGTCGGCGAAGCCCGCCGCTTCTCCAATGAGAAGCCAGTTCTCTCCGGCCATCCGTTCGGCGACAAACGACCAGTCCTTGGTTGTAAACAGCTTTCCTTCACGCGTGGCCTTGACAGTGAGCGCTTTGACGCGGGGCTCGTCTGAGATAGCTTTCAGAAGCAGCTCCTCAGGCTTCAGCCCGGCCTTCTTGTAATAGTCGGCAGGACACACGAGCCCGATGGAAGTTCTCGTGGGACCAAGCGGAATAAACCAAATCCATCCGTAGCCTATGGACATCACTTGGATGCGGGTCCCTCCGATGCCAAGGTTTACTGCCCATTCGGCATTTTGCCAGTAGTCCCAGATAGCGATGTTCCGAAGGTTGCTGGGCTCCTCGATGCCGATGCCCATCGCACGGCGCAACAATCCTGAGTGACCGGAAGCGTCGATGTAGTAGCGAGCTTCAACAGATTCGCCATTCTCTAAGAGGAGGCGGGTAACACGATCACCCGTTCGCTGCACCTCGCGAACGGCGCAATCCTCGAACACCTCGCAACCGAACTCCCGTGCGTGGTCAAGCAGGATCTTGTCGTAGATCGACCTATCGACTTGAAAAGCAGTGTCCAATCTCTGCCCCTCATACTTTCCTGGACGGGGCTCCTCCTTGAAGTCGGCTCCCAAGAGGAAATTGAAATCCCAGAGATCCTGACTATTTCCCCACCGGTAGGTCGCTCCGATTTTGACGGGGAAGTTTGCCGCTTCGACTTTGTCCCAAACGCCGATCTCATTGAGGACGCTGCCGATGATGGGCAGTTGGCTCTCGCCCACATGATCACGGGGGAAGATCTCCCGTTCGAAGATGCCGATTTTTAGATCGGGCCGATATTTCTTAAGGATGCACCCACAGCTTGACGCGGCAGGACCGCCGCCGACGAATGCGACGTCAAAGTTCATAAGAGATCAGCGCTCTAAGCGCTAAACGAAATCGAGCTACTTGCCATCATTGCCCTTCATCGCCTGCTGGGCTTCGGGAGACATGCCAGGAGAGGGAAGGCCGCTATTGCCCTTCGCACCGGTTTTGAAGGGAGGCATCTGCTGAGTGTCTCCAGATGTGTCTGGGTGGCAGCCCACGCAAACGCAGGCAACGCCAAAAAGAGCGAGAAAGAGAATTGCTACAGATTTCATTGATAAAGGGGACGGACCAAACAGTCTTAGGGCCTCACATAGAGGCCCTAAAAGTTGAAGTCAGACTATCGATATTCCGGGAAGAACCCGGCGGCCGCTGCCGCTTGTCGGTCGGCCTGCGTCGTGTTCATTCCTGTAGTATCGTTCAGCTCCAGTGAGCTTCCCCAGTCGTCCCAATTCGGGTCGCTGGTTCTCAGCGTTGCCGCATAAGCCTTGGTCTTCGCATGGCCGTCGCACCAGACAAACGTCACAGATTTACCCACCGAGTGGATGGGACCGTTGCCGTTTGCCGGGCAGGTCGCGGAGGAGGCACCCTGCGCAGTCAGGCACCAAGTGTTAGCCGGATTGGAGGGATCACCGTAAGGACTACCCGCCGTCGGTCCGCCGAGAGCGCCGTAAAACGTTCCCCAGTCCCACGGAGTGTCGTTCCACTGGGTACGGCTGGGAAGCATAATGAGCGTGCCTGCGACATCCTGAACGGAACTCAACGTGCCTTGGCCATCCTTGGAAGTGTTGCCAAATGCGCACTGACCGTTCGCAAACCCGATAAGAGCGGTGTTCACAGACCAAACGCTGGGAAGCAACTCTTGGGCAGCAGGACCGCCTCCATCTGATTGCGTCCAATACTGCTTGTCTTGGAACGGGTTAGTCGGGTCCGAAATGATGCCCTGGCTCTTAGCGAGATACGGGTTCAGTGCGTGTCGCCAGTTGTAGAACTCGTTCGAGATGCTGTTCCAATCGCAGGTCGGCGCTTGCGGAAAGCCGAAGAACTCCTTGACGAGCGAGTCGTCATTGTCGTTCATGTACATGAAGTTGGCCAAAGCGATCTGCTTGGCATTGCTCAGGGCGACCGTCTTCTTGGCAGCAACTTTTGCTTGGGCGAAGACCGGGAACAGAATGGCGGCAAGAATCGCGATGATTGCGATGACGACTAGAAGCTCAATAAGGGTAAATGCTTTGGTTTTCAACCAATTAACCTCCGTTGGTCCGAATAAGTCCGTGTATTGACAACATCCGCGCGGCGGCCGGTTTGATCCTATCGGAGCGCTCGACTTGCCCCCGCACCGGCTTCCGATGCGGCGCGTGCGCTACGGCGTTGTCCACGACAGACATCTTATTAAGTTAAACGGTTATTCAACAAATAAATTTTTTATTTAGAGAAAAGCCGCAAAAACTTCTATGCCCGTCTAAAATCGCACGGAAGCGGGACCCGAAGAGCCTCGCTGCACAAGCGTCCCCTGGAAGTATTCGGACTTGATCGGAGCCGCGCTTTCGATCTGGTTGATGAGTGCTGAAGCCGCTCCTCGGGCAATCGTGTCGACAGGCTGATCGATCGTCGTGAGGGGCGGGTGGTGGTAAGAGGCGGTCGGCACGTCGTCGAAACCCACGATGCTGATATCGCCTGGAACCGAGAGCCCCGCGCTCTCGATCGCGTGCATGGCGCCGAACGCGCTATCGTCGTTGCCGCAAAACACTGCCGTGGGAAGCCGCGAAGACTTCAGGATCTTCTGCATGGCTTTCTCGCCGCGCTCAAACTCAAAGGAACCGATCTGAACCCATTCGAGGTCGACCTGCACTCCCAATTTCTTCGCCTCCGCGAAGAACGCGTCTTTGCGGACGCGCGCCGCGTACAGCTCTTGCGGCCCGCAGATGTGGCCAACATGCCGGTGCCCAAGGTCGAACAAGTGGCGCATCGCGAGTTTCACGGCTGCGTTGTTGTCGATCATGAAATTTTTATTGCACTCTTCCGGGTCGCCATCGATGACCACCATGGGCAGGTTCTCGTTGAGCAACAGAGGCACTAAACGCGATCCGAGGGGCGGGGCCACCACCACGACGCCATCCACGCGACCATCGAGCAAGATGTCTAGCAGGTTTGCCGCGTTGTACTGGTCGCATCGGGTGATCAGCGACAGGTCGTACCCGCGGGTTTCGGTCTCGTTGACCACGCCGTT
The DNA here is from genome assembly GCA_035550555.1 of Fimbriimonas sp. Taxonomy (GTDB): domain Bacteria; phylum Armatimonadota; class Fimbriimonadia; order Fimbriimonadales; family Fimbriimonadaceae; genus Fimbriimonas. The sequence goes on along the minus strand of DASZPA010000163.1, from coordinate 6,575 downwards.
CAAGACGTGCTGGAGGTGCGGCCCCAGAAGGATGTTCGTATTAGCGGCAGCTGGAACCACCCCGATCATGTGGGTTCTGCCGGCGTGAAGCGATCTCGCCAGCCTGTTGGCCCGATATCCAAGCCGCTGCGCCGCTGCTACGACCGCCTCGCGGGTGGATTCGGAGATGCGCGATCCGGAGTTGCTGCCGTTAAGCACCACGGATGCGGTGCAAACCGAGACACCGACCTCCTTGGCCACCTCCTTCAAAGTGGCTCGAGCCCGGCCACCATCGCGCTTCCTCTCGGTCACTTCCTACATATTAAACGTTTAACCACCGATTCGACGAGGGAATTTAACAAATCGCAATATCGCGCACCCGCTGACTGCCGACGTCAACATTCCTGATTGGACCCAAACCCGTGATTCCCAGATCGCCATCGAGACTTCTGCCTTACTTAAGCACTCGGCTCAATGTCGATTGGGATTCAGCCGGTTCTCCGGGCGCGTGCGCCTTCGCCTCAAGGTGACTGCTAAAAGCATGGAGCCGCTCCCAAGGGCCAAGCCGTAGCCGCAGATTCCCACACGCTCAATCAAGGGCGCGTAGGGTCCGACCCAGCCGCCGGCGAAGCTAAACATCCACGCGATCAAGACACCAACCATTCCCAGCGCAAAGAGAGACGCAAACACGATTTGGAGCGCCTTCATCAGCCTGATGTCACAGGCTCCAGGACCGTGTCAGTCCACTGAAGGCACACGTACTTGCCGCCTTCATAGTCAGCCTTGATGAAGCTGGCCGGACGCAGCGGATGGCCTTGGGCGAAGCTCATTTCGATATTCGTCAGAAGCTGAGGCAGCATGCAGGCAAAGGTGCCTCCGTGACCGATCAGCAGGATCCTGTCGTCGGAATCCCCGTAGCACTCGGCCAGCGCCACCATAAAGGGGAGGAAGCGGTCCGAGATGTCGTCGTAGCATTCTCCGCCCCCGATCCTTGCCTGACGGTTGCCGCCGGTCAGCCACGCCTCTTCGACTTCCTTGTATTCGGCCCACGCCGCCAAGTCGCAAGAGCCTTCGTGATTTCCGACCCCGAACTCGCGTAGGGCGTCGCGGGTGGCGAAGGGGATTCCGAGGCGGCCGCACACGATCTGGGCCGTTTGTTGCGCCCTCTTGAGCGGACTGGCGAAGGCGTGCACGATTCCCTCTCCCGCCAGTGATTCGGCCAACGCAGCCGCCTGGTCGCGCCCCTTGTCAGTCAAGCCGTAGGGGCTCTCGGGCGTGTTGGCAAAGATCTTCAGAACGTTTGCCTCGCTCTCCCCATGCCTCGCGAAATAAACTCGCATATAAGGTTTCAAGATACACGAGGCGAAGTCCGAAGTTTGTAAGTTTGCAAGTTTGTAAGGGGAGAGGGAAACTGATTTCAGGCGAACTTTGCAGGTCTTCCCCTTAACAACTTACAACTTGCCAACTTGCAGACTTCTAGTTGCCTAACTAGGCCCACGGAACGTGAGACCAGTTAGGCAAGTAGAATCTCAAGTATGTCGAAGCGTGAGGTCGATGAGTGGTTTTGGCAGCTCACCGGGGAAATGCTTCCCCTAACGGAGGAGCTGGGCTCGGCCCGCCCCCGTGTTGCCAGCGCCCGCTTCTGGGAGCCCCGCGTGGACTTGATCGAAGAGCAGAATCGGTTTCTGCTGAAAGCCGAGATCGCGGGGGTTCGCGGCGAAGACATCCAGATCGTCTACATCCCCGACAGGCACTCGATCATCATTCGCGGCGTACGCGCGGAAGGCGACGTTTCCGATGGCAGCCGACAAGGCGTCCACCAATTGGAGATCTATTACGGGGAATATCAACGGGAAGTGAAGCTTCCTGACGGGCCCATCGAGGCCGAAGCGATACGAGCGCGGTATCGCAACGGGTTTTTATTCGTTTTGATCCCCAAGAAGGACCGATATGTCGTCAGATCGGTAACGGTGACACAACTCTAATGGCCGAACTGAAGCTGCCCATCGTTGAAGAAGATACGCCGGAAACCGAATCGGAACCTAAAATTCAAGAACCGGGCGACGAGGAGCCGCGTCCGTTTATTCCGGACGAGATCAACATCCTCCCGCTTCGAGACAGTGTCATCTACCCGATGCTCATTGCTCCCTTGAGCGTGGCGCGGGAGTCGGGCGTCCAGCTCATCGACGAGTCGATCGTCGGCAACAACCGCGTGATCGGCGTGGTGGCGCAGCGGGAGCCCGGCAACGACGCGCCTGGGTTCGACGACGTTTACGAGTACGGCTGCGCCGTCATTATCCGCACGCTGGTCAAGATGCCCGACGCGGTGCGGCTTATCGTGCAGGGAGTCGCAAGGTTCCGCATCGTTGAGCGGACCTTCGAGCAGCCTTATCTTCGAGCGAAGATCGAGATCATCGAAGAGGAGATGCCCCCTGCCGACAAGGCGGAAGAGGTCGAAGCACTGCGGCGTTCCGTGGCGGCGCTTTTCGAGCAGGCGATCCGGCTCTCCCACCAGCTTCCAGACGAGCTCCGCACCCTGACGCAGGCCGTCCAAGAAACCAACGTGATGGCCGATCTCGTGGCGGCGCACATGACGCTTTCGGTCGAAGATAAGCAGAAGGTTCTGGAAACAGCCAACGTTCTTCAGAGACTGCGGTCGCTTCTCGAGATGCTGGGACGCGAGGTCCGTGTGTTGGAGCTCAGCACCAAGGTGCAAAACGAGGTCAACACCGAGCTCAGCAAGAGCCAGCGCGAGTACTACCTCCGCGAGCAGCTTAAGGCGATCCAACGCGAGCTGGGCGAGAGCGACGACCGCGGCGAAGAGCTGGACGAGCTGAGCCAGCGGATCGCGAGCACTCCCATGAGCGCAGAGGCTGTGAAGGAGGTCAACCGCGAGTTCGACCGCCTGCGGCGCATGAACCCAGGAGCTCCCGAGTACACAGTTTCAAGGACTTATATCGACTGGATGGTCTCGATGCCGTGGGGAGCCTCGACTGAGGACAATCTCGATCTGAACCACGTCAAAGAGGTCCTGGATGCCGATCACTACGGGCTTGAGAAGATCAAGGACCGCATCATCGAGTTCCTCGCTGTCCGAAAGGTGAAGGAGGGCCCAATCCGCCAGCCCATCCTCTGCTTTGCCGGCCCTCCAGGCGTGGGTAAGACTTCCCTCGGCAAGTCGATCGCTAATGCTTTGGGGCGCAAATACGGCCGTATCTCGCTTGGCGGTATGCGTGACGAAGCGGAGATCCGGGGTCACCGGCGCACTTATATCGGGGCGCTCCCCGGCCAGATCATTCAGAACCTGAGGCGAGTCGAATCGAACAACCCTGTTTTCATCCTCGACGAGATCGACAAGCTCGGATCCGACTTCCGCGGCGACCCATCCTCGGCCTTGTTAGAGGTCCTGGACCCTGAGCAGAACGCGTCGTTCCGTGATCATTACCTGGACGTGCCGTTCGACCTCTCGCGTGTGTTCTTCATCACCACCGCGAACCGGCTCGATACGATCCCCGACCCGCTCCGCGACCGCATGGAGGTCATCGAATTGGGCGGCTACACCGAAGAGGAGAAGGTCGAAATCGCAGAACGGCATTTGGTGCCCAAACAGGTTGAGGAGCACGGCCTGACGAAGAAGAAGATCTCCTTCCGGCGGCCTGCGATCCAGATGCTCGTCCGTCACTACACGCGCGAGGCGGGCGTACGAAACCTGGAGCGGGAGATCGGCTCCGTGGTCCGCAAAGCGACCCGCATGGTGGCCGAAGGTCACACCGACAAGATCATCGTCAATCCCAAGTTTGTCGAAGCGACTTTGGGCGCTCCTCGGTTTATGCACGACAAGGTCATGGAACGCGAGATGTCGCCCGGCATCGCTGTCGGGCTTGCGTGGACCCCGGTCGGCGGCGACGTGCTGTTCATCGAGACCACCAAGATGCCCGGGCAGAAGAGCCTTGTCGTCACAGGGCAGCTCGGTGACGTCATGAAGGAGTCCGTCACCGCTGCGCTCAGCTACGTGCGATCCCACACGGCGGGACTGAAAATCAATCCCGACTTCTACGACAAGACGGAGATCCACGTCCACGTCCCCCAGGGCGCCGTTCCCAAAGACGGTCCCAGCGCAGGCGTCACGATGCTCACCGCCCTCACTTCGCTACTCACCGATCGCAAGGTGAAGCAGCGGCTCGCCATGACAGGTGAGATCACGCTCACGGGCGAGGTCCTGCCAGTCGGCGGAATCAAAGAGAAGGTCCTAGCCGCCAACCGAGCCGGCGTCACCTCCGTGATCCTGCCCGAGGACAACAAGAAGGACTACATGGAAGACGTCCCACCGGAGATCCGGAAGAAGCTGGACGTCCACTTCGTCAGGCACGCCGAACAGGTGCTCAAGCTGGCGCTCGAGAAAGGGTAGAAGTTCTTCAAGTTTGCGACTTCGCAAGTTCGCAAGAGGATACGAGTAAAGCCTGTCCTTGCCAACTTGCCAACTTGTCGACCTAACAACTTCCCTACCCTTCCGTAGTCGGAAGGTGAACATACATCGACTGGAGACCGACCCTACCCGGGCCGGTGAACCGGTTGAATACTAACTGCCCAGCGCTGCCGAAGAGACCGGTCGAGAGGCGCTGCATGGTGGTGTCCATGCGAACAGACGGGTCTTTGTAGATCCATCCGCCGGGCTCGATGTCGATCTGCTCGCCAGGTCCCAGGTTGATTTCGAAAACGTTCCCGTAACCGTGCAGCCAGAGGATGCCTTCCGGGCCGTTGCAGGTGAAGGTGTCGATGTAGAGACCCGTGCCTGAGAACAACATGTTGGCAATACCCTTCACTCGGGTGAAGTCGTAATCGAGCGTGTTGGTCGCGGCTAGCCACTGGTGCTCGCGGACATCGAGCGACTGGCCCAGCTGAAAATGGATGCCGAACACATGGCCAGCTCCGTCGCGGCTAAAACCGATTCGCCCGTAGCCTTGCGTTTGAACCATGAACACGGGCATTCCGTGGATCGCCCGCTTGAACGCGCCGCGCAAAGGCTTGATGCCGACCTCCAGCGTCGGATCCTTGTAGAGCAGAACGTGGTGTTCGAAATACACCGGATTGTGCAGGACCTCGGTTACGAGCACAGGGACCAGCTCGCCTTGGACGTGATAGGTCACTCCGGCGTAGCTTTCGTCTTGAACGTTTGTGGGCTTCAGAACGGGAACTGCCATGCTGCTATTACAGCAGATTGGCTAGGATTGCGCGACCTATTCCTGAGCCGAAGCGAAGACTTTGCGCGCGATGCCGATTCCAACGTCGTCCGCTCCGTCGAGGTCATGCTCGAAGACGGCCGTGATGGGCACGCCGACCAAGCACTCCGCCGCCGTTTCCATGATCGCGGGCCAATGAGACTCGACGGCATGCGCGCCAAGCTTTTGAAGGTTGTCCCGGTCTTGGACAAGGCACCCCACGGCGTCCACCTCGCCTCGGGCGGCGGCCAAGCGAATGGCGTTGGCCACCTCGTTCGGCACGGACCTCGCGCCGGATTGCTTGCCTGCGATCCAATCGCCGCCCATCAGCACCGAGGGCAGGATCACAACGTGCTCAAAAACCATCGTCGTCGTGGTGTCGTCCACGTCGAAAAGGCCGAAAACGATACAGTTGAAACGGGGGTCGAGCGTGAGGATTCTAAAACGTCTCCCAGTGCCCTTCGAATGCGGATCAAGGGCGGGAGCCCCACGCTTTGTTAGATTTTGAACAGCCATCGACTTCTTTGTCCTAAGCTAGTAACGCCCTTAGAATACCGTTCGTTGCGAGGAAGCACAAATCGTTCCAGCACGAATCTAAATATGGAACGAAATTCCGCGCATTAGAGTTCAGGCGAAACGGCCTTGACCGAATCTTTACTTTCGGCGGCGACTCCTTAACCCCTCCCTGACAATTCGGCCGGAATCGCTTAAAACGCCTCTTGAGACCGCGTCTCAGGCACGCTTACATGAACGTGGGAGGCGCACGTGGGGCAGCCGCAGGCCTTGCCCTGGAGAGCCAAGACTCCTTCCCGGAAGATGATCGGCGCCATCGCCAAACCAGCGACAGGGTCGGCCCACCACCATCTGAAAGCCGCATTGAGGGCGAGCCCCACCAGCAGGATCGCCGAGAGGTAAGCGCAGATATCGGTCTGCTTGGAATCCGCGCGCATCGCCGAACTCTCGATCTCATCGGAAAGCTTCCGCTTCGCTCGGGCAAGGAAGGGCATCAAGACCACGGAGAAGACCGCCACGCAGATGCCCGGAATGCTCTCGCGGGGCTGTTCATGGCGCAGCAAGGAGAGTCCGGAGTCACAGCAGACATAAACCGCGAGCGCCACAAAGCACATCCCAACGAACCGAAGCCCGATGCGATCCGCTCGTTCGCGCCGGTCTTGATCGGCGTGTGTGGTCAGCCGCCAGACGACGATCAGGGCCGAGAGGACCTCGATCAGGCTGTCGATGCCGAACCCCATGAGCGCCACGCTGCCCGCCGCGGCGGCTCCCCACAGTCCTATGCCGGCCTCGAGAAGCCCGTGCAGAACCGTGAGAATTTGGAGCGTCATGCCCCGCCGAACGAGGCGCATCGCTTGCGGGTCG
>DASZPA010000162.1:0-9576 GCA_035550555.1 Fimbriimonas sp. | reverse complement strand
TGAGAAGTTTAACCAGAAGTTAGATCGATAGAGGCCCTTTCCTCTGTCTCTTTGAAAGGCTGACCCAGTTGATTCAGGAAAGGGTTGGTACTCCGGACGGGATTCGAACCCGCGATCTTCGCCGTGAGAGGGCGATGTCCTAAACCGCTAGACGACCGGAGCCTTTGGGAACACGTATGATACCTCGCGGAGCCTCGGTATGATCCTCTCGTGAACGCTCAGCGCGTCCTGGTGGTTGAGGCCGAACGGCATCTGCTTCGGCTGAGTCGGGCGAACCTGGATCGGAAGGGGTATGAAGTCGTGGCGGTGGAGGACAGCCGGCAGGCGATTGAACTACTCGGAGCGCAAAACTTCGACATCGCGTGGATCTCCAACCGACTTCCCACCGTCGACGGGTATGGCGTACTCAAGGCGATCCGGAACTGGCGAAAGAGGGGCTCACACCCATGTGATTGTGACCTTCGACGACACGGACGTCATCGAAGAGTGGAAGAAGCTTCCCTACCAAGCCGACCAGTACGTCACTCGCAATCGATAGCGTCTACCAAGGTCGAAGCATTGGTTTGTAGACCCACGCCCGGGACAGTGGCACCTGGTCGCGACTATGCGGACCCGTTTCGGCCACGCCGGGAGGCAACACGTTTCGGCCCAGCGGACCGTCCGGCAGCAACTCAACTACCTGGATGTAGGTCCCGCGATTCGAATACGGTATCGCGGACTCTCCTGGGACTCGAATCTGCCCCGGTACGTACCGCTTAGGAACGCCATTCGCCGAGTAAGAACCGTGGATAGCGTTCAGGAGGGCCGTCCTGCACACGTCCGCGGCTTTACGGCCGTGCAGGTAGTTGAACTTCGTCCTGCCCTCCAACGCAGCAAGCATGACCGAAGGCTGCGCCGCTTGCTCAAATGTGGCATCACTTGCGAAGTTGCCGGTGGCTTCAAGGAACAGCGCCTTTCGCAGCTCCGAGACGAACAGCCGGTAAACCACAGCTTGGCGGGAGCCGTCCAGCAGCCGGCCCTCGAATCCACCCAGGGCCAACATTGCCAACCCAGGGGCGTTGTCATTTTTCTCAGGATGCGCCGCGCCCTCGGCCGCTAACGACTCGGCTGCCTTTACGGCGTACGGACCGAGGAACGGCCACGTCTCATCAGTTCTGGCGATGGTCCAGGCGGCCTGTTCGAAGTCTTGAGCTGCCAACTTCGGCTTGTCCAGCACTCGCCGGATCGCGTCGACTCGGAAGATCTTGCCCCACACGGGGGTATCGAGATTCGGCCACCAGGAAACGGGCTTGTTGTTCCAGTTCGTTAGAAGCCCGCTCTTGGGATTCCTCACATGCGGCATCTGATCCGTCGGGATCATGCCCGACCACGCATACTTGGGATCGCCGGGCGTGGGAAGCCGCGGATCGAGCAGAGGCGAGCGCAGCGGAATGAGCCCCGCGTACCGGTACCCGATGTCTCCTTGAACGGTCGCATAGAACAGGTTGAAGCTCATCGTGCCCTTAGCCGCTGTCGCGTCGGCCTCCCGGGCGTTCTTGGCGGTCCAGAGACCGGAAAACGCCTCAAACGAACCGAGCTCCTTCCCTTCGTAGCTCGTGTGACGGGCGAAAACGATGCCGGGAACGTCTCCGTGCGCCTTCGTGGAAAGCACAACGAGGCCGTCGACCGTCCGTTGCTGAACCACTGTCACGTCGGAAGCGCCCTTGACGTGGATCGTCATCGAGCGAGACCCCAGGGGCCGCGTCTCCGAGCCGTACTTGTATTGATCATCTCCCACGCGCGTGTAGTAGACGAAATCGTCCGTCGCGCCCACACCGCTTGTCAGTCCCCAAGCCAGATACTTCGTGTGGCCGACCACAACGCCAGGAATGCCCGGGATATCGGCGCCAATAACCTGGAAGTCTGAGGTCGAGATCGACATCTCGTGGACGATGCTTGGATCGGTAAAGCCCATTTGGGGTCCCGAAAGCAGCGCCGGCATTCCGGTGGCAGACCTCTTCCCTCCCACCACCATGCAGTAGCTGCCGGTCTTAAAGGGCGCGCCGACCTTCATCGCTACGCGCGTTGACTTCTCACGCATCGCCAACGAGAGTCCAGGCAAGAGGTCGAACAGACCGAGCTTAGGCAGCAACTTCAAATGCGCTTCTGTGAGAGCTCGCGATGGCGCCGCGAACGTTGGGTGGTTGGGGGACTCGTCCTCTTTAGCCACCGTGGTGGGAGAAGAGGCGTCGTTCTGCCACATGAAATCGTCCAGAACGTCCAGCACATGACCCTGAAGCGGCTTGCGGCCCTGTAGGTATGCCAGAGCCGCCATGTTGCGAATCTGACCGGCGCCGCCGCGACCGAAGTAGTGGAGCATCCACACGCCGATCGCGGCCGAGTCGACCGGAGTCCACGGCTCCGGTTTAAAGCCGAGCTTCTCATAGTTGGGAGGCAAATGTCCCTCCGCGATGAAGTCGTTGACACCGCGGGCGTACTCGGTGAAGCTCTCTTGCAAGGAGGCTGGAAGCTTCTCTATCTCGGCTTTCAGCTCGTCGTCGGAGTAGGCCGCAAGCCGCGCCTCCTTGTCGGAAGCCACGTAGCTCGGCCCCATGATCTCCGCCATCTTGCCTTCCACGGTCCGCCGGCTCATCTCCATCTGCCAGAGCCGGTCCTGCGCCACCGCGTAGCCAGCTTCTCGCCAAGCCTCAGCGCTCGTCGACGCCTTGATGTGCGGAACCCCGTAGTCGTCGCGGGGAATCTGGGGACCTTGGGCCAAGGCAATTGCGAAAACGGAGGCGAGAAGCATCAGGGGTGTTATAGCAGGTGAGTCTGTAAGTTGGCGAGTTTGTAAGTTATCAAGACGGGAGATCCGACCAGGTACCACCTTGAAGGCTTTCCGAAGCTTAACAACTTGCAAACTTCAAACCTTGCAAACTTCCCCCGGGTAAACCCTTAGCATGGTCGCCGCCCCATTTGTTGCCATCGCCGTCGCGTTGTCGGGATCTGCTTTTCAAGACCACCAGTGGCCAGACCCGAAGACCCCGATGCCCAGCAAGCAGGACTGGAAAGACCCGGGCTATCTCAAGGTGGAGTGGATCCAGTCGCCGAACTACGGCAAGCGTCCGCATGGGATCGACGACGTGACCACGATCGTCGTGCACTCGACGGTCATTCCCACGCTGGAAGAAACCACCGAGGCGTTTCAGCACGATGAGCAGCACACCCCAAACCCAGTCAGCTCGCACTTCACGATCGGCAAAGACGGGAGCATAGTTCAGAACGTGAGCACTTTCGGCCGCGCCTGGCACGCCGGCAAAAGCTGGGACGCGGCTGGGCGGAACAACGTGAACGACTACTCGATCGGCATCGAGCTGGTCAACCTGGACGACGGAAAGGATCCGTATCCCGAGGCCCAGATCCAAGCCCTCTGCGGGATTATCGCGGAGATGCGGCGCAGATTCCCTATCAAGCAGATCGTAAGCCACGAGTTCATCGCACAGCCGCCTGGACGCAAGGTCGACCCGAACGGCTTTCCGTGGGAACGGCTGAAGTATTTCGGGCTGCCGCTCTATTACGGTCAGAACAAGACGGGCCCAAAGCCGCCGGGCAATTAGCGACAGCCCTCAGCAAACCGAACTGAACTGGTCAGCGGCTACGGCACATGACCGTCCAGGTAAGCGATGGTGTTGTTGGTTCCGTACCGAGGCGTCTTAGGCAGCGTCGAAATCGGCTCCGTGGCGTTTCGTGCCAGGTCGGTGGAATCGAAAAGGGCGATCTCCGTTGCCGGATTTGCGAAGGCGGCAAAGTTCATACCCGCCACATCCACGTTCATGGCATATCCATAAACATTCGGATCCTCGTACTTCCAAACGGCAGGCGAATGGAACAGATTCGGGTTCTTCACATAGGGTAAAAGCTCATCCATCCACGCGTGTGGCAGCGGCCCTACGTCGTCGTAGTCGCCGGCATACATGAGAGTTCCAAGCGCGAGCTGCTTCAAATTCGTCTGCGAAGTCTTGTACGGGTCCAGGGTCGGGTCGTTTCCAATGTGGCCGTCCAGATAGGCGATGGTGTTGTACTTACCGTAGCGCGGCGGATTCGGAAGGGTGGACGTGGAAGTTACCGCGCTGCGCGTCAAAACCGTCGAATCGAAGAGGGAAATCTCGCTCCACGGCTGCGAAAAGCTCCCCAGACGTTGGCCGGTGATTTCCATGTTCATGGCATAGCCATAGGCGTTTTGGTCCTTCTTGAACACGGCCGGCGAATGGAAATAGGTTGGGCGCTTCACATAGAGACCCAAAACGTCCATCCAGCCGTCGCCGAGGGGCGCCACGTCGTCCCAGTCGTTGGCGTACATAAGCAGGCCCGACGAAACCTGCTTCAGGTTGGCGGCCGACGCCGAAAAGGTCGTGGAGATCGGCTGATCTTGAACCTCTCCGTCCAGATATCCGATCGTGTTCTTCTGGCCATACCGAGGCGGCGAAGGCATGGTGCTCGTAAGCTCGGTGGCGTTCTTGGCCACATCCGTCGAATCGAAGAAGGAGATGACTGTCGAAGGCTGAGGAAACTCGGTACCGGTATGACCCGCAATCGCAGAGTTCAGGGCGTATCCGTAGCCCGTCTTTACAACCGGTGAGTTGAAGACCGTGACGTCCTTGGCATATGGGATCATCCCGTCGACCCACCGGTTCGCCGGCGCGATCACGTCGTCGTAATCGTTCATGTATATCAGCAGGGCGGCATCGAGCTTCGCCATCCGGCCGATCGATTTCGCATAAGGCGAGTTACCGTCTCCCCCACCGCCGCCGCAGCCCACAATCCACACGGCGCCGGCCATTCCCAGGCAGGCGCACACAGCAGTCCACTTCCCTCGCTCCGTCACGCCACGAGGTTACCAGTAGGAAAGTTGAGAATATGATAATGCTGCGGTTTCGGTCGGGCCAAGCTTAGAGTCGGATGAATTCCCCGACTGCGGGATCGGCCATCAACTCTTCCACCTCGCAGGGACCTGGGCGCTGCGGCTTGTCCCGCTCCGCGCTGACCACACACAGGAAGCCCAGCTCCTCTCCGTTGGTGGCTCGAAACTGATGCCATGTCATCGGCGGTACGTGGACCATGTCGTGTGTCCCAATCTCGGTGACCTTGTCGCCCACCAAGACTTGACCCGACCCTCGAACGATCATCACCAGGTGCGCGTGCTCGTGGCGCTCCAGAGTCGAGTGGCCGCCTTGGCCGACCTCGAAATACCGAAGCTCCACGGGAAGGTCGTACGCGCCGTGAAACAACGTTTGGCGAGTGACGCTTCGAAAGATGTTGCTGTCCTCCTTGTAGGGGTGGACATCCACGCCTTCCCATCGAAAGGCCTCGGTGCGGTGACGAACCATAGAGTGGTTTCTCTTAAGAATACTCGTGGCTGCTAGGGGATGAAATACATCGGGTTGGGCAACTTGTAAGAACGCTCCGAATGCCCGCCCGAGAGGTCACTCTGCTGGTCCCCGATGTTGGCAATGATTCTGTATCCCGAAGCCTCAATCTTGGCGCGCTCTGCAGCCTTGTAGGTGGCGGCGCTGCTGCGGTGGTCCGAGGGCGCGCGAAGAATCAGACGGGTGTAACCGACGTAGCCCACCGTACGGAGATTGCGAGCGGTTCCCTCCCGGCTCGGCTCTCGGCGGCCCGTAAGGAAGAACACCGAAACGCGATGCTTTACCGCATTCTTGAAGACGTACAAGATTGCCTTCGAAGCCGGGGCCTTCCCCTCCTTCTCCCAAGCGTTCCACAAATCCGCCACATATCCAAAGTCGGTCTTTCTCTCTTCGGGCCAGTTGAGTAAGGCCGTTTCGTCGATGTCGAGTACGAGGGCCGGCTTTCGAACCTTCCCCGCCCGAGAGTCGATCCAATGCACGGCCTTCTCCGCAACCACCATTGAATCGTGGTCCCAGCGTCCCGAATCGTGATAGCGAATCACTGCCTGCTTGGCATCGGCGAGATTCATCGGCGCGCCGGAGGGGGCTGAAACCAACGCACAGAAAACGAGCAATGAAGCGGACGACAGCATTCCACTATCGTACTTCCGGCCGCCCTCAATAATCCGGCACTCTTTCGGTGCGAAATTTCGTAAGATTTCCGTTGATCCGCTCTTGCGTTTGGCCGGCGGAGGTTGGGAGGAGTTGCTTGGCATTCATTCGACGAGGCAGCCGGTGCGGCTTCACGCTCATTGAGCTTCTGGTGGTGATCGCAATCATCGCGATCTTGGCGGCGATTCTGTTCCCCGTTTTCTCTCAGGCCAAGAACGCCGCCAAGGCGATCGCGTGTCTGAGCAACATGAAGCAGTTCGGCGTCGCCGAGTCGCTTTACCTCTCCGACAACGACGACATGTGGTTTCCGATCCTGAAGTACGAGCCCTTGGCCGGATTCGCTCCGCAGCACCCGTGGATCGGCTACGACAACCTCAACGCGCCATATTCAGGAGCCTACTACGGCGATGTGAGCATGCCTGCCAAGAATCCCATCCGCGTGGGCATCATCGACCCCTATCTCAAAAGCGAGGCGATCAAACGCTGCCCAAACATGCCCTCCCAGTGGCAGTTGGCCATCACGTTCAACAACTTCAATCCCGGCACTCCCTCCGCGTTCTATGCAGACCACCCATCGGCGCAGGGCGCGGAGTACGGGCCGGGCAGCAAGACTCTCGAAACGACGCCGGACGGGAGTGTCAGCTACATCGCGGCCACCGATAGCGAAGTCGAAGAGCCGTCAGACACCCTTGTAATGTGGGAGCACCACGCCCCGGCCCCAGTCTGCAACTTCCTGCAGCCATACGACTGGCTCAACTCGCCGCCGCCCGACCCGGTCTTGGTCGACCACTTCCAGTTCTTGCACAACGGCGCCACCAACACGCTGTGGGCCGACACCCATTCCAAGAGAACGGTCTACGGCCAACTCAAGCGCCGCGTCTTCTCTTGCCGAAAGGACATTTACGATTAGGGCGAGAGCGTAGGCGCACCACCTGCATTCCCCTCGTATCCGCGACATGATTGTGGTCGCGCAGGAATCCTTCGCAGGGACAGTAGGCGTTCAATGAACGTCATTCGGCGGCGTCGCGCTCGGCTTGCCCACGAATCATGTCGCGGATACGAAGGCTTCGGACTTACGCACTCTTGATCTCGATGTCGACGCCGCTCGGAAGGTCGAGTCGCATGAGCGCGTCGATCGTCTTGTTGGTCGGCTCCAGGATGTCGATGAGCCGGTTGTGGGTTCGGAGCTCGAAATGCTCCATCGACTCCTTGTCGATGTGGGGGCCGCGGATGACGGTAAAGCGGCGGATATTGGTCGGAAGCGGGATCGGGCCCGAAACGCGCGCTCCGGTGCGTTTAGCGGTGTCGGTGATCTTCTCGGCCGACTGGTCGATGATGCGATGGTCGTAGGCGCGAAGCCGAATGCGAACTTTAATTCCTGATGCCATTTGATATTTCCTTGTGGTTTCTTCCGAATTCCAAGCGGACTGGCTAGCCGCCCCAACCTCGAAAGATCGTAATCTGTTGCCGCTAAAGCGGCGGTCCAAGACAAAAGAAAGAAGCCCCCAGGTTTTCCTGGAGGCTTCTTTGATTCGTTTTACTCGGTGATCTCGGTGATCGTTCCGGCTCCGACTGTTCGGCCGCCTTCACGGATCGCGAACTTGGAACCTTGCTCCATGGCGACCGGCTTACCTTCGATAAGTTCGATGTCCATGGTCACGTTGTCACCCGGCATGACCATCTCAACACCCGTCGGGAGGTTGAGGGTACCGGTCACGTCCGTGGTGCGGAAGAAGAACTGCGGCCGGTAGCCCGACACAAACGGAGTGTGTCGTCCGCCCTCATCCTTCGAAAGCACGTAAACCTCGGCCTTGAACTTGCGGTGAGGCTTGATCGTGCCGGGCTTGGCAACGACCTGGCCGCGCTCAATCGAGGTTCGATCCACGCCGCGGAGGAGCAGACCGACGTTGTCGCCCGCTTCGCAGTAGTCGAGGGTCTTTCGGAACATTTCAATTCCGGTACAGACCGTCTTTCGGCTGGCAGCGGCGAGACCCACGATCTCGACCTCTTCCATCGACTTGAGCTGACCGCGCTCGACACGGCCCGTCGCAACGGTACCGCGGCCGGTGATGGTGAACACGTCTTCGACGGCCATCAGGAACGGCTTGTCCTTGTCGCGAGCCGGAGTCGGGATGAAGCTGTCGACGGCGTCCATCAGGTCGGTCACGGCCTTGACGTACTTGTCGTCCAGATCCACGGCGCCCTTCTCGAGCTGCTCCAGAACCTTCACGGCGGAACCCTTCACGATCGGGGTGTCGTCGCCCGGGAATCCGTACTTGCTAAGCAGGTCGCGGACCTCCATCTCCACCAGCTCGATCAGCTCCTCGTCGTCCACGAGGTCGATCTTGTTGATGAAGACCACGATGTGAGGCACACCGACCTGACGAGCGAGCAGGATGTGCTCACGCGTCTGGGGCATCGGGCCGTCCGTCGCGGACACAACCAGGATCGCACCGTCCATCTGGGCGGCGCCGGTGATCATGTTCTTAATGAAGTCGGCGTGACCGGGGCAGTCGACGTGCGCGTAGTGACGCGTGCTCGTCTCGTACTCCTGGTGCGAAATGTTGATGGTGATGCCGCGTGCCTTCTCTTCCGGGGCGTTGTCGATTTCGGCGTACCCAACCTTCTTGGCCAATCCCTTCTGGGCGAGAACGCCCGTGATGGCGGCAGTCAGTGAGGTCTTACCGTGGTCGACGTGGCCGATGGTGCCAATGTTGACGTGCGGCTTGTTTCTTTCGAATTTAGCTCGTGCCATAGTTCAGTTTTTTTCCTTAGCGGCCGCCAGCGGCCTTTGCGGTGATTTCCGCGGCAATATTGTTCGGGACCTCCTCATAGTGAGAAGGCGTCACGTTCGGCTGCGCACGCCCTTGTGTGAGCGAACGCAACGTAGTTACATACCCGAACATTTCAGAAAGCGGTACGTGTGCGTTGACGATGGTGACTCCGCCGATCGCGGGCTCCATGCCCTCCATGCGGCCGCGCCGTCCATTGATATCGCCGACCACGTCGCCGACGTTGCCTTCCGGCGTCGTCACTTCGACGTGCATGATCGGCTCCTTGAGAACAGGGTTCGCCTTCTTCATCGCTTCCTTGAAAGCGATGAGGCCGGCCTGCTTGAAGGCGTTTTCGTTCGAGTCCACCTCGTGGTACTGACCGCTAATCAAGCGCACCTTCACGTCGACGACCGGATAGCCAGCCAGAACACCGGAGAGAAGGCCCTCGCGGACGCCCTTTTCGACGGCCGGGATGTACTCCTTCGGAATCGATCCTCCGACGACCTTGTTCTCGAACACAAAGCCCGATCCGACCGGCAGCGGCTCCATCTCGATCACACAGACGCCGAACTGGCCCGAACCGCCGGACTGCTTGACGAACCGGCCTTCGGCCTTCGACTGCGTCCGAACGGTCTCGCGGTACGCAACCTGCGGCTTGCCCTGGTTCGCCTGGACGCCGAACTCGCGGTAAAGGCGGTCCACGATGATCTCCAAGTGGAGCTCACCCATGCCCGAGATGATCGTCT
>DASZPA010000161.1:0-17998 GCA_035550555.1 Fimbriimonas sp. | reverse complement strand
GAGATCCGCGTGCTGCTTCTGGATCTCTTTGAGCCGCGACATGTTCTTGGCGGACCCAATGACATAGATTCGAAGCGGACGCCCTTCAGCAGTTTCGCCGTACTGGATGACCTTGACACGCGACTTGGCAGAGTCGGCGATGGCCATCATCACGCGCTCTTGGTCCCGAAAATTCGTGTGGCGCTCCCCTGGCTGGTAGTGCAGGATCGACTCGGGCCGTGGAATTGACGAGTCGTAGGGACCGTTCGCGCAAAAATCGAACGGCTTGGCGCCAAGCACCGCACACGCCAAGAAGCAGGTGAGCATCGGCGGATTGTAGCAGCAAGCGCCGATCCGCCATCAAGAATTTCGGCAGCCTACCGACAAATATAGAAGACTGGGAAACCGGCACGAACGGACACATGGGGAACGATCGGCGATCGAACAAAGCAGATAAGGCCGTCGGCATCGGAGTCGCGAGCCGAATCACGGGCATCGAAATCCACACGCTGCGTTATTGGGAGACCGAGTTTCCCGAGTTTCTCCAGCCCATTCGAACGGCCGGCGGACAACGACGTTACCGCCCTGAGGATATTCAAACAGTGTTTCTGATCCGTCGTCTTCTGCGCGACGAGATGTTCAGTATCCCCGGGGCCCGGCGCCACTTACAGAAGCAATCAGCGTGGGCGGCATAAGGCATCCGGCCGCCGACCTCGCGAGGCAGGCGGTCGTAAACAGGGAATACAAGCGAGCGGGCGAGCTGATCGATTCGGCGCTCGATATGGATCCCGGCAATGCGGATTTCATCTGCGAGCTCGCCATCCTGCATGTGCTCAGGGGCCATGAGGACGAGGCGTTCGAGTTGGTGCCGCTCGCTTCGGAAGGGTTCCGAGCCGAGCATTTGCTGCGAGGCTTGTCAAACCATTACTACTGCCGCGTGCAGCAGAACGAGTACGACTTCGATGCGGTCAAGCGTCTTCACCTGCTGGACGCGTTCGACGTCCATCACGCCGAGGACGTGGGCGTCAAGGTCAGTGCTTGCCTGATCGTCAAGAACGAAGAGAACAACCTCGACCGGTGTCTCGCCAGCCTCAAAGGAATGGTGGATGAGATCGTCGTGGTTGACACGGGCTCCACCGATTCCACCGTGGAGATCGCTCAGAAATACAACGCCATCACGGACACGTTTATCTGGTGCGACGATTTTGCGGCGGCCCGAAACCACGCTCTGAGCTTGGCGACGGGAAATTGGGGGCTTTGGATCGATGCGGATGAGGAGCTGGCGCCGGAAAGCTTTCATGCCATCAAGCGAGCGATCGTCCGGCCGCAATTCGGCGGCTTCGACATCGAGATCGTGAACTACGTCGAGGACCGCCAGGACGGCAACGAGGTCCGGCACTGCCCCACGCGCCTCTTTCGGCTTATTCCGGGGGTGCGATTCTCAGGACGCATCCATGAACAGGTGACCCCGTCGCTGGAAGATCTGGACCTCCCGTGGACCCGGCTGGAAGGAGCCAAGATCCACCATTACGGATACCGGCCCGAAGAGATGGAGCGAAAGGGCAAGCTGGACCGCACGATCAACATGCTGGAGCGGGAGGTCCGAGACAACGCGCGGGACCCGTTCCAATGGTTCAATTTGGCAAACGCGTACCTCGTCGGGGGACGATTCGCGGAAGCCGAGCATGCTGCCGCGCGCTGCGTGAAGCTGGTTCCGCCCCAAGCGCCCTATGCGTCGCACGCATACTACATTCTGATGCAGGCCTCGTCGGGCGCCGGAGATTACGACTCGGCGATCAAAGCAGGCATCGAAGCGGAAACGAAAGGCGTCGGCGACCTCCTGACCTCCTTCGAGAAGTGCCGTGCCTTGTTCAATGCCAACCGGCCGCAAGAGGCGTTGGAGGAGTGCGACCGCCTGATGCTGATGCAGTGGCAGCCGGGCTCCAGTGGCGATTACAGCATCTTCACTCATAAGAAGCTCGTTTTGCGGGGACAGATACTGGCGACTCTCGGCCGCTTTGACGAAGCGCTCGTGGTTTTGAACGATGCGCTCGAAGTCGACCCCAACTATTCGGTGGCTTTGTTCTCTCGCGGGGCGGTTCTGGAAAGGCTCGGGCGACTCAGCGAGGCGCTGGACGCCTTCACACGCGCCGCCTACGACAAGGCATCCTTTAACCAGGCAATGAAAGGCTGTGGTCGCGCTCTGGCCGCCGTTGGAAGGCCCGTCGAGGCCGCCACAGCGTTTCGAAAAGCATGGGAACGAGCGCCAGAGGATATCGAAGCCTGGGTGAGTTGGACGGGAGCCTGCGAGGCGACCGGCGACGTGCGGGCTGTTTTAGAGACCTTCGAGGCTCACGCAGCCATCTATGAGCCCACAGCGAACATCCTAATCGACTGGGGCCGAGCGTTGGAGGCCGCGGGAGAGTTCGAAAGGTCGCTCAACTGCTTTGCGGACGCGATCCGCAAAGAGCCTGCTTGCGCCAACGCCTATTTCAATTGCGGGGACCTGCTGTACCGAATGGGCGCCGTGACCGACGCCGCGCACCTCTATCAGGCCGGCCTGAAGATCGATCCGGGGCATGCGGATGGCTGGTTCACGTTAGGCAACGCGCTTGCCAAATCTGGCCTGACGTCGAATGCGATCCAGGCTTACAAAGAGGCGCTCGCGAGAAACCCGCGCCACGAGCGCGCGGCTCACAACCTGACGGTTCTCGAGCAAGAAGCGTTACCAGCCGCGTGAGGCCATTCGCTGGAACTCGGGAAGCTCCGAGCAGTTGATCCCAACCATCGCGTCTCCCAAGCCCTTGCTGATCTCGGCCAGCTTTTTCGGCTCCTTGTGGAAGAGCACCGACTCGACGATCGCCTTGGCCCTGCGCTCCTGAACCTTCAACCGTTCCGGTCCCTCGAGGTTCGCTCCTGCTTTGAAGATTCCGGAGCCGACGAACACCGTCTCAGCTCCAAGCTTCATCATCATAGCGGCGTCCGCCGGAGTCGCAATTCCGCCGGCGCTGAAGTTCGGGACCGGCAGCTTGCCGCGCTCGTGAACCTCGCGAATCAAATCGTAAGAAGCCTGGTGGTTCTTTGCCAGAACGTAAAGCTCGTCCTCTCGGGCGTTTCGCACTTGGCGAATCTCGGCCATGATCGTCCGCATATGCCGGACGGCCTCCACCACGTCTCCGGTGCCGGCTTCTCCCTTGGTTCGTATCATCGCCGCACCCTCCGCGCATCGCCGCAGCGCCTCGCCCATATTCTTGGCGCCGCACACGAACGGAACGGTGAAAGCGTGCTTATCGACGTGGTTCGCCTCGTCGGCAGGGGTGAGCACTTCACTCTCGTCGATGAAGTCCACCTCGAGCGCTTCCAAGATCTCGGCCTCCACGAAGTGGCCGATCCGGCACTTCGCCATCACCGGAATGGTGACGGCATTCTTGATCTCCTGAATCATTTCGGGATCGCTCATGCGCGCCACCCCGCCATCGCGCCGAATGTCGGCCGGCACTCGCTCGAGTGCCATAACCGCAACCGCGCCTGCGTCTTCGGCGATCTTGGCCTGCTCCACGTTGACCACGTCCATGATCACGCCGCCTTTGAGCATCTCTGCCAAACCGACTTTCTCCCGCCAGGTCTTCGTGTTCACCGGGGGGATTGGAGGAATCGTTGTACTCATCGTCTATTGGGATCCTATCCATATTATGACGCCGCCCCAATGCCAACCTCCCCAAACGCGGGACAAACTGGCATCTGCCTAAATCCAGCTAGGAAACAGGGGCCGCTTGCCTTAAACCTCAAAAGGATTTCGAGCGCCTGCCTAACACCAAGGCCGCCGACGCTTTAGTCACCGGATGAACCACTTGCGAGGGGAGACGTCGCTAGGGCTGCCCGTTCCCAACTGCAGGCGACGCCGTACCCGCACCGCCTGAACCACCCGACGCAACGTACTTCAGAGCGATCTCGCCAAAGCCGCCAAATCCCGCGCTCGTCAGCTTGTACCAATCCGCAGTTCTCTCATACCTGTAGCTCTGCTTTGAGAACGGATCAGACCGTTCGGACGCTGCCGTGAAATCTTCGATCTTGTCGGGAAGGTGACCATGTAGCCACCGGAACTGAATCGCCTTGGAATGAAGATAGAGGAGGTGCATCTGGGTTCGGATCTTGCCCTCCAAACGAAGCAATTGGCCCTCGCTGCCTCGCATCGTCACAAGGTCGACGATTTCGTTGGCCAAGCCCCGTTTCGTCGACAGGTCGTTATCGGTCTGCTCCGGCGCGTCGAACGACCAGCCACTCTCAGGACCCACCAGCTCCGCGCAAATGCCGTCGTCGAAATTCTGGATGGCGCCCATCACGAGCGAGTGAACGTCGTCTCGATCGTTCCTCGACAGCTTGGCGACTGCTTGGCAAGCCGACGAGATTCTGCCGTCGTCATCGTTGGTCCCACTTGCTGCCAGGTACCCGCTGGGATGCTCGAACAGCTTCGCGACTTCAGCCAAGGCGATTTGGTTGTCACGGCGTATCGCATCCCGGGTCAGCGTGGAATCTCCGGCCGAGTCGGAGCTGACCTTCTCGAGACTTTTGGCATCGTAAAGGGAGAGCTGAGGGAGATGTTCGTTGATGACGGAAAGGCCGATCGTTTGGCATGCGATGCCCACGAAACGAGAGAGGACGGGCCCCGCGCAGAGCTTCCGCGAAAACGTGATCTCGCCAATCAGGGTCGATACGGCGCTGTTGCTGCGCCCTTCTGCGAAATCCACCTGAGCCGCGGCCGCCTCCAGCCTAGCCAGAGCTTTGAAGGGGGCGAGCTCGGGAAACTTGGTCGATGCCGAATAGGTGGTTCGGGGATCGTAAACTTGCTTGAGATTGCCAGCTTGGATGAGCCGGTTGCAGGCGCCGTACCGGTCTACCATCTTGCGCTCGACCTCCAGATAGGGGTCGGAAGCGTCCACTCCCGGAGGGATCAGAGGTTGGTCGGCTTCATTCTCCAACGTGTGTCTGCGAAATTTGTAGCCGAGCCATAGCTGATAGGCTCCAAAGTTGCCATCTTCCACAATCTCCGCGGCACGCACATAGTCGCCGTAGCCGTTGTCGAGCGTGATTCTCGAGGCGATACGCTGCTCCAGCGTCTGCTGGCCTATCAAGGCACTCGCGAATAGCAAAACCATGGCGAATGGTTGACGCCAATGGCTGGGCCAATGGTTCTCACCCATCTTAAGGCCCTAAAGATTGCCGGCCTGGGCCCGACAATCCTACTGGGGTCGTTTCGACCCGAGGAAACAAACCTCACAGGGTGCATTAGGAATGCCAGCTAAAAACATCGAGTGCCAGCTTGTTCAAGGTCAAATCGTCCGCTACCTGAAAGGTGACCGGTTTTCCGCTGAAGCGATGAAGCATCTGGAGGCTCACCTCGCCGAGTGCGAGGAGTGCTCCGAGATCGTCGACAACCGTCGCAAGACGCTGCTGGCGCTGTTGGGTGACAAGCCCCAAGCCAAGGCCGTGGTCGAGACGGAGAAAGAGGAAGAGAAAGGCATCAGCCCGCGCGACCGGCTCGTTTACGCTATCGCCAAATCAAACCGCGAAGCCCATTCGGAGACCGAGACAGCCGCGGAGCCGGACAAGAAGCCAGCCAAGAGGGTTATTACGAAGCCGATGCTCTACGCCGGCGGGCTGGCGGTCGTGCTGATCGGGATGAGCTACTTCTCTCGCGGCGCCGTGAAGATGCTTGGCCCTATGGCCGCAGAGTCCCCGATTCCTGCTGCCAACGTGAAGCCGGCGTCTCGTCAGATCATTCCGAAGCCCATCGTTTTGAAGTCCCAATCCCATGCCGCGATCGTGAACAGCAAGCCGCTGACCGTCCGTCCCGCCCCGGTCAGCTTCCAGCCGGACGATCTATCGTTTGACGACACTCCCGCCCAGGTGGCCACTCCGAAGAGGCATCTCTCGACTCACCGGACCCGCCACCGCAGAGTTCGCAAGCTGATCACCCATCACACCCGCCCGCACCGCCCGGCCGTCCATTCGGCCGGAGTGCGTGTCTACGATCCCGAGGGAAAGCCTCTCCAGTAAGACCATGAAGAAGTTCGCCGCCGCCGTTGTTCTCGCGCTGCCGCTGCTCGCGGTCGCCAACGATCACATCCAGATTGGACCGGACCCGAAGGTGACGGTCATGTCTCAGGGGCATGACGTCCGCCTCGTGCTGACCAACATCTTTTCGCAGGCCAAGAAGTCCGTCATCATCCAGACCGGAATCCAGTACAACCTCTTTCTGAACCTGCAAGACACCGACTTCAGCAGGGCTCTCGACGTCATTTGCAGCCAAGCGGGATTGACTTACGAAATCAGAGACGGCATCTAT
The DNA here is from genome assembly GCA_035550555.1 of Fimbriimonas sp. GTDB lineage: Bacteria > Armatimonadota > Fimbriimonadia > Fimbriimonadales > Fimbriimonadaceae > Fimbriimonas. The sequence continues at coordinate 11,673 of DASZPA010000161.1, read as the reverse complement.
CACGTCCACCGGAAGAAAGCTGTGCCGAGCGTCCCCGTCCAGCAGCCGATTGCCGTCAAAGAGGCCAAGGCTCCGGTGATCTCCAGCCCCGAGAAGACCACCTTCGCGCCCGCCACGACCGATCCGATTCCGGATGGGTTTGTTGCCAGGCCGTCCCAGCTTCCGGAGGGCCGTCTGCCTGTGAGCGTACTCAAGCGAAAGATTTCAACTCGTCTCACCAAGACGACGATTCAGGAAGTGCTTGACACGTTTGGCAGCCAGGCAAAGGTGAAATTCGAGCTCGACCCAACGGTACCTGCCTATCGGTTGGATATCTTCTTGCGCGACACGAGCCTGAAGTATGCGCTCGACCAGGTCGCGCACGCTGCAAAGCTCAAGTACGCCTTCACCGACCATCAGTCGATCAGGCTGTCGTTGAAAGACGACAAGAACGGCTTGCTGCCGTAACCCAGGAGAAGGAACCGGGTTCACCTCCCCGGTTTCCTTCCTACCAGCCGCTCCCAGTTCTCGAGCAGTCTTGGGTGCTCTGGGCAGGCTCTATCTGTCCTACTGGATCGTCAGCAGACTCTTCAACGGCAAATTCCGCGACGAGTCGCCGACCATCACGTCGTAACGCCCCGGCTCCGAGACCCACTTGTGACCGGGCGTGTCCCAATAAGAGAGGTCCGACACCTTGATCGGGACGAACACGTCCTTACGCTCCCCAGCCTTGAGGAACACCCGAGCAAAGCCCTTCAGCTCCTTTTCTGGCCGGGCCACCTTGCTGTCTCGCGCGTGGACGTAGACCTGCACGGTCTCCGCCCCATCTCGTCGGCCGGTGTTCTCGACGGTCACTTTCATCACCGCCGTCCCATGGGCTCGATCCGGCTCCAGGTCGGCGTGAGAGAAGCGGAACGTCGTGTACGAGAGTCCGAAGCCGAATGGGAACAGAGGTGCGACGTTGTGGGTGTCGAACCACCGGTAGCCGATCAGCAGACCCTCCTTGTAAGCAAGCTTATGGTTGACGGGCGGATAAGCTGCCTCATAGTAGGTGCCCTTGAGAGTCCGGGGGAACGTCGTCGGCAGCTTGCCCGAAGGATTCGTCAGACCGAAAAGGATCTCGCCGATCGCGAGATTGCCAATGCCGCCCGGATACCAAGCCTGCAAAATGCCGCCTGCCTTATCGACCCACTTCGACATGTCGACGCCCGCGCCCGAGTTGTTGACAACAATCACGCGCGGGTTCAACGCGACGAGCTTTTCGAGCACGTCCTCCTGCACTCCCGGAAGAACGAACGGCCTGTCTTGTCCCTCGCTTTCAGTGGCTGGACCGAATCCGACCGCCGCAATGATCGCGTCGGCGTTTTCGATCTCTCCGGCCGGAATGTCCTGCCGCCAGTCCTCATTCATGGGAGCGAACCCGAACTGCGCGATCGCCTCACCCTCCGCCTGATAGAACTCGACACGAACCTTGTAAGTTCGACCTTTCTCGACTTTAACCGGAGCAGTATCGACCTTCTCGCCGTGATCGTTCCAGTCGTCGATGATCAGCTTGTCGTCCAAGTAGACGCGGATCCCGTCGTCGCTTCGAGCGGCAGCCAGGAAGGTCCCCGTTTGGTCGAAGGTGGCGTTTCCGGTCCAGCGAACCGAGTAGTGGGTCTGCCCCTGGCCTTCTCCGTCTTGCCGAATCCGAATTCCGCGAACGACCCGACTTTCTGCCGGTGTGCCGGAGAGCCTCTGGTTGTTAAACCGCTCCATGAGCAGTCCGCGTCGTGAACCGTCACCAGGCGCCGTAAAGCCTCTAAAGCTCAACGCGCGATCCACGTAGTCCGACATCAACGGCCGGAAGTCGACCTTTGCATTCGTACCGGCATATTTCTTCACAGCTTCCAGCAGCGACACCTTCTCGGCGGGCGTGGTGTACGAGCTTCCGCCGCCGCCGGTCACCGCTGGATCGGCGTTCGGGCCCACCACAAGAATGTGCAGCGGCCTTCTCGTGGAGAGCGGCAGCACCCCTTTGTTCTTCAGAAGAACGGTTCCTTCCCGGGCAACTTGGAGAGCGGCCTGCTCATTGGCGGGATCGTCCGCCGGTATCGAAGGGTCTTTTTGATGCCGCTTGTCGAATCCCATCCCATAGGTCATGCGGAGGATATTCGCGACTTTCTCGTCGATGTCGATCATCTTGAGCTGACCGTCGTCGAGAAGAGGCTTCACCTTCTCCCGAGTGATGAACTCAGGCCCAGGCATCTCGAGGTCAAGACCTCCTTTGAGCGCCGGCAGCGTACTGTGGACTGCGCCCCAGTCGGACATGAGGACCCCGCGAAAACCCCAGTCGTTCCGCAGAACCTGCTTCAAAAGGAACGGATTCTCCGAGCAGTAGACGCCGTTCAGCTTGTTGTAAGCGCACATCACGGCCCAAACGTTCGCCTCTCTCACCGCCGCTTCGAACGGCTTGAAGTACAGCTCCCTCAGAACTCGCTCGTCGACTTCCGAGCTATCGACCATACGGTCGTTCTCATGATTGTTTGCCGCGTAGTGCTTGACCGTCGCTACCACTCCCTGCGACTGGACGCCCTTGATGATTCCGACGACCGTCCTCGAGGCGAGATAAGGATCCTCGCCGAGATACTCGAAGTTGCGCCCGTTCTGAGGGACACGCGACAGGTTCACGCCCGGTCCGAGCCACGCCGCGACTCCGCGCGATCGTGCGTCGCGGCCAATGGCCACGCCGAACCTATTCGCCAGCTCGGGGTCAAACGCTGCGGCGAGACATACACCCGCCGGATAAGCCGTCGTCGGTCCGAAGTTCCGCACTCCGACCGGGCCGTCGGAGAACAGCAGCTTCGGAACACCCAACCGAGGCACGCCGCGCTCGTTGAACCCATCGACGCCACTCAGAATGTCGATCTTCTCGTCCAGCGTCATCTGGCCAAGCGTGGTCAGAACTTTCTGCTCCACCTCGTCGGAGGTCTGTCGAGGAGCAACGGCCAGCAGGCTCGCGGCAAGCAAGGGAATCATCCCTTACATATTGGCAAGTTTTAGGTTCGCGTCGTAAGCGAGCAACCAGCTACCCGGAAACCTACCGGGTCATCGGTCATGAAGATCGCCCAAGCGCTTTGCAAGCTGGCGGATACTGCTACGGCTTGGAGTACTCGGCCGGCCAGGGCAACCCGGCGTCCTCAAAGCTCGTCCGAAGGCCGGCCCGAAACTCCACTCCCTGATACCGTTCCGTCCTCGCCTCGAGACCGAGCGTTTGGTTAAGCTCAACGGCGTAACCGATCAGCGTAATTGCGGCAGCCATGGGCAGAGCGGCGTTGAGCGCAGGCACAAAGCTTGAGAGATATGGCCGACGGCGTACAAGCGCGACAATCAGCATTCCGATCGCGAAAATGATGAAGATTCCCAATGCGGCTGGATAGATAAGGCACGCCATAAGCATCCCAAAACCGTCCATGGGTGGACCGTCCAGCCATATTCCAAAGATCATCGCGTGCATGGCGTCACCGATCTGCCAACTCGCATAGCTGCAGAGGGCGAAGAGAAGCAGGACGGAAACGCAGATCATCCACCAAAGCTGCTTGCCGGGAACGCGGATCCCGTCACGCACATAGGCGGTCTTTCCAATCGCCCAGCCCCCTGCACCTACCAGGCCAAGCAGGAGGAACAGCACAAGTAGGTCGGTCCCGAAAAGCCATCGGTAGGTTCCTTCCGAGTAGAACTCGGTGGGGCCAAGTTTTATTCCTCTGGAAGACTCGGCCACCTGATCGTGAATCGCCTGCTCATGCCGCACCGGCTCAAACGACGACTTAAGGCCGTGAGCCTTGTAGAACGCCGCCAACTCCTGGACCTGCTGGGTTTGCGTTCGGTGGTCGCGAGCCTGCGGCTTGTGCGCAGCTGCTGCACGAAGTAGTAACTGCTCGTTCCACAAGTTCTCCACCGAGTCCTGCCGAGTGCGGATGAGGCCGACGATGCGCGCCGCGGCCCGCCGAAGCTGAAGCGATCGTTCGAGGGCGCCATCTGCCTCCAGCTTCGCCGTTCTTTGCCATATGATCAACCGCAGCGTCCCAAGCCGCACCCCTGAGGTGGGCTGGTAGATGAGTTGCAACCACCTCGGCGTCTGACCAAAGCTTGCGTTCAGCAGACTCCACACTGCTTGCGCGCGCTCATCCGAGTGGTCGTCCCAGCCAGACGCCCTCGACGCTTGCCGGATCTGAGCGACCGCGCCATCCTCGTCGCCGCTATCAGCCCAAACGGCTGCCCTCATCAACTGGAAGTAGCCATTGTTAGGCTCAAGGCTACCGGCGCGATCGATCAACCGATTCAGAAACGGCAAGTCATCTTGCACGGCTCGTCTATACCGCGAGCGATCAGCATCGTCGTAGAGCCTCGATAGCCTGTTGACCTCGGCGGCGACCAGTTCCGCGCACTCCGCAGCTGTTCGATCCGAGGCGGGCAAATCCACTTGAGCTTCCGGTGGGATCAGGCTGTAGGACGCGATTCGAAGCTTTGGATCGCCCGAACGAAGAGCCTCCTGTATCCGCCGAAGAGCCACCCGATGCCCCTCCGGCGAAGTCTGGATGCCTTCCGACGAGCCGTAGTTCACGCACCACATTGCAGCGTTCGAAGGGGAGGGCCAAGCCAGAGCAAGCTGAACCCGTAGGATCCAGCCCGTCGCCGGCAAGAGCAGCAAAACGCCAAAAAGAATTCCGCAACCGCCCCAAATCCAGCGCTTCCAACTACGCATTCTCCTATAAGCGACGCAACAAACACGCCTTATCGTTGGCTTTCTACTGCAGGCCGTTCGATCCACTCGATAGCGCTATGAGCGCTATGAGCGCTATCTTTTCTTGGCTCGGCGCGCCGAGCAAGATCTTGGACGCGGGGAACGTCGGCGTCCCCTGCACGCGCGAGAGACCTTCACTTCGGAGTCCTCCAACGGCTAGTGAGCGCCTCTAGGACGTTGGGTTGGCACTCGGGCACCTGCTGTCAGATACTGAGTCCCTTCAGCGACAAAACCACCCTTCTGTTAGGAAAGAAGATGATGTCGTAACTCAGTTCTTCATAACCCCGAAAGTGAGATGCGTCGGGAACTTCGCCGACCGGTAGATCGTGATCGTCGCCTTCTGGAAGTCCGAGTCCTTGGCCGTGTTGATGTCCTCGAATCGGTTCGGGTTCCGATCCGCCAGCGGGAACCAGTCGCTTTGGATCTGGACCTCCATCCGGTGTCCCTTCTTGAACGTGTGCAGCAGATCATTCAAGTGGAAATGGACCCGAGTCGGCTTGCCCGGCTCGAACGGCTTCGGATTCGAGTAGCTGTCTCGGAACTTGCCCCGAAAGATGTCCGCCCGGACCTCCTGCTCATAATTCGCCATCGCGTTTCCGCGAGAGCTGGTAACAGTGGAGTCGCTCGGCCAAACGTCGATTACCTTGACCACGAAGTCCGCATCGGTGCCCGTTGTCGAGGCGAACAGGTCGACGTCGATCGGTCCCGCTACAGTGGTGTCGTACTCTTCGACGGGAGACCGGTAGGTCAGGGCGTCCGCTCGGCTATCGGCCCATCGCTGGTCGTCGATCATATACTCGCGGGTTCGCCGACGTGTCTCCGGCTTTGCCAAGTACGGTGTGGGATCGGCTGGGTCGTTCACGTAGTGGTCGCTCCCATCTCCTGAAGGCTTCGCGAGCGTGAGCGTGCCATCCGGTCCCAGATACACCGCCATCTTCGAAAGGTCTCTCGGCGGCCAGACGTCGAATTTCTTCCACTCGTTGGAGCCAGTCTCGAAAAGTGTTAGAGGAGCGGGCGGTGGGACGTCCTGACCGCGTAGGTACTTCTCGAAGAACGGAAACTCGATCTCGTCCTGGAAATAGCCGGAGGTATTCGAGCCGAAGTCGAGGTCGCCGAAGGTGCGGCCCATCGGTCCGGCCCACATGCCGTGGAACCAGGGCCCCATTGTGAGATAGACGGGAGTGTCAGGGTTCTGAGCCTTGGTCTGTTTCCACAGGTTCAGCGCACCCCACATGTCTTCCGCATCGAACCACCCGCCGACCGTCAGCACCGCACATTTGACGTTCCGCATGTGGTCGGGAAGGCTGCGGTCCTTCCACCACTGGTCGTAGTTTGGGTGAGCCATCATGTCGTTCCAAAACGGCACCGTGCCCTTCATGTAGTTCGTTTCGAAGTTTGGCAAGGCGCCCGTCTTGAGAAAGAATTGGTAGGCGCCGGCATCGCCACGATCAACCGTGGGTGGCTGGTTCTGGCCGGCTTCCAAGCTGGGCCGAATCTGCCCGAACCCAAGCAGAAAGTCGAACCCGTCCTGCAGGAACAACACGCCGTTATGGTGGAAATCGTCACCAACGAACCAGTTGGAGACCGGCGCCTGAGGCGAGATCGCCGTGAGAGCCGGGTGGGAGTTGATACCGCCAACGCCGGCATAGAAGCCCGGATACGAGATGCCCCACAGCCCCACGTGTCCGTTGTTCTGGGGAACGTGCTTCACCAGGTAGTCGACTGTGTCGTAGGTGTCGGTGCTCTCGTCGATCCCTTTCTCGCCTGGATGAAGCTCGGGCCGGATGTTGACGTAGTCGCCTTCCGAGTGCTCCTTGCCGCGCACGTCTTGGAAGGCGAAAATATAGCCGGCCTGTTGGAGCTTGATCGACCCGCGGGGCCGGCGCATCGCGGTTGGGCCATAAGGTCCCGCGCTATAAGGTGTCCGCTCCATAAGGATCGGATGCGTTCCGGGCATGTTCTTCGGTACATAGACGGCCGTGTAAAGCTTCACGCCATCACGCATCGGGATCATGTACTCGATCTTCGAGTACTCGTCTTGAAACCGGCCCTGCCCCCAAGAGCAGGCTGAGAGACACGCAACACGGACGAACAGAAGGACTCGACTTAAACGCATGGCAACCACCTATCAAGGCACCCATCGATTTTTGCACAGTGGCCTGCAAGGCAGGTTTGGTAGCATCCGGTGGTGACGATTTTCCTTGCGACTTGGGAAAAGCCTGGCGAGACCGCTGCGAAGGTGGCGTGGGAGAAGCGGCAGGCGGGGGGCAACCTGGTCGACTGTATTGAAGCCGGTCTCGCTGCCTGTGAACTGGACCCTGACTTTCTCGCGATTGGTGTCGGGGCGTTCCCAAATATGGACGGTGACCTGGAGCTCGACGCGGCGATCATGGACGGCCGGGACATGAACGCGGGCGCCGTCTGTGCCGTGCGAGGAATCGTGCCCGTCATCTCCGTCGCTCGCCACGTCATGGAAGACACGTCCCACGTGATGCTCGCAGGCGACCAAGCGCGCCGGTTCGCCATCTCAAAAGGCTTCGTCCCGCAGCAGACTATGACGGCCAAGAGTATCGAGCTTTACCAGGAGTGGCGAGAGAAGCAGGCGCACACCGGCTACATCCACTCGTCGTCCGACATCGACGATCACGCCGACACCGTGACGATGATCGGCTGGGAAAGCGGAGCAACCCCGCACCTCGTCGCAGCCAGCTCAACCAGCGGTCTGTCTTGGAAGCTACCGGGTCGCGTGGGAGACTCGCCGATCGTCGGCGCGGGCCTTTACGCCGACGACGAGGTCGGAGCGGCAGGAGCGACCGGCTACGGCGAGGAGCTCTGGAAAGCCTGCGCTTCCTTCCGAACCGTCGAAGCCATGCGCCGAGGCCTCTCCCCCCAGGAAGCGTGCGAAGAAACCATCCGCCACATGATTCGACGCCAAGAGCACGCCAACGACATGGCGTGCGTGGTCATGGCGGTCGACAAAGAGGGCAACCACGGCGCCGCAATCAACGAAGGCACCTTCCCGCTCTGGACGTGTCACGACGGACAGCTCAAACTCACGATGGTCCCGGGTCTTACTTCGTAAAAGGGCCGACACATCGGAATGCCCCTCACCGCACGCCAAGATAAGTTCCTTGCCCGAGTCGTCGCGGCGATTGAGGAGCACGAAATAGAGGTCCCCGATCCAGTTGAACTGGCCCACCAACTCGGCGTCCCGCCCCAGGCCGTGACCGCGATTCTTAATCTCGGCGTCGATCGCGGAGACTTGAGGGCTGTCGATTCGAAACTGTTCTACACAACTAAGCAACTCTCCGCGATTGAGGCAAGGCTTCGATCCAGCTTTGGCGAGCAACCGTTCGATCGAGCCGACTTTCGCAAAAGCCTCAACCTCTCGCGAAAGTTTGCCGATCCTCTTTTCGCCTACTTAGAGGAAGAGGAGCGCTTCACCAGGCTAGAAACAAGGTTCGTCTCCGACCGGTCGATCAAGACAGGCCGGGTAACACACCGCCGCCGCAGTAGTCCGGATTTCCGAACCGGTCGATCCGGTGGCCGAATCCCTGAGCCAGCGACATCAAAAACCGGTTGTGCGGCGTGTGCTTGAAATCGAGCGACCGCCCCATCTGGAACCCTAGCCCATTCCCAACCAAGACGAACGGAATGTCGTCCAAAGTGTGTGTGTTGCCCTGTCCGAGCTCGTTGGTCCAGACGATGAGCGTATTGTCGAGCATCGATCCATGCCCGTCGGGCTCCGGCGTCTCCTGCAGTCGCTTCGCCAGATACGCCAGTTGCTCGCAGTACCAGTGGTTGATCTTGGTCAGCTTCTCTTGAGCCACCGCGTTGCTGTCCGGCTCGTGTGAGAGGCCATGCTGGCCTTCCTGAATGCCGAGCCACGTAAACCGGGCGTCGCCGACCGAGTTCGTGAACTGGAAGGTGGCGACGCGAGCCGAGTCGGAGAGGAAGCTGCTCACCAGAAGGTCGATCTGGAGCTTGCTGATCTTCGGTATGTTGTCGTTCTCACGGCGTACTCCCGGTTCGACGACCGGTACGGCATGGCCGACGTCGGTCGTTCGGGCCGCACGAATGTCCTGCTCCATATCGCGCACTAGCGCCGTATGCTCGTCGAGGATCTTCCGGTCGGAGGCGCTTACCTGTGACCGCACTTTCGAAAGGTCGTCGCGAAGGTCGTCGAGGACGCTCTTGAGCATCTCCTGATCTTTGGCCTGACCGTACAGCTTGCCGAACATCTGATAAGGGTCGTCGACTGGAGCGATAGGCTTGTTCGGACCCGAGTAGCACATGCGAGTCCAAGTGTCCGCGTGGTCAGGCACCATCACGCCGAACTCAAGCGAACCGAATCGGGTTCGAGTCGCGGGGTTCTTCTGCAGGAACGTGCGGATTTCTTGATCGATCGAATGTCCGCTCGACCACCCGGCGGGCGTGTCGCCGCCGCCCTGTACGTTGCCAGGAAACAGCTCGATGCCAGTCAGCAGGCAGCCGATGCCTCGCATGTGGTTGTCGCCGTCTCCGCGCACCTTGTCCGAAAGTCCCTTCAGCACGAGCGTCTTGCTCTTGAACGGCTCCAAGGGTTTGAGGCTCTCCTTGAATTCGAAGTCGGCGCCCACCTTGTCCGGCCAGAAGTTGTTTTGAACCACACCATCGGGGCTGAAAAGGATGATCAGCCGTTGCTTGCGGGCAGGCTTGCCCGGGATTGCAAGACTCGGCAAGTTCGCGATAAAGGGTAGGACCGAAGCGCAAAGACCGAGGTCTCTCAGGAAGTCACGCCGAGTCCTATAGGCTTTCATCTCTATCCTTTCGTCGCAGTCGTCGCGGCCATGTCCACGAGCAGGCTACGAATACTATATTGGTTCTTTGAGAAGGACCGTTTCAAATCTTCTAATTTTGTCGGACCGTAAGCGAGCGGGGGCTGTTTCGCCACGTTCAGGAACAGCTTCTCCACGAACGCAGAGATCGCGTCGTCGCTCGTCGCCAGGTAGTTGGCCAAGTCCTTGGCGCCAGCGAACTTGACCATCTCGCCATTCTTGGCCCGATAGGTCCCGGAGCAGTCGATGGGTCGCCCGTTGTCGGACTGTCGCAGGCGACCGATCGCGTCGAAGCTCTCCAAGGTAAAGCCGAGCGGATTGATAATTCCATGGCAGTTTGCGCAGAACTGCGGCTTGGTTTGGAGCGCGACGCGCTGACGCGTCGTCAGATCGGGATGCGCGCTGGCAGGCGTTGGAGCGAAGGCCGAGGGCGGCGGCTTGAGGACCCGCCCAAGCAGGTTTCGGTCGATCAGAACCCCGCGATGGATTGGATCGCTGCCGGCCATGTAAGCGAAGCGCGTTAGCAAGTAAGGCTGCGTGATGACTCCCGCGCGCTGCCCTGGATTGAGCTTCACTTCTTGAAAAGGGGCATCCACCGGCAGCTTGACTCCATACAGGCCTGCAAGGCGGCCGTTCATGAACTGCTCGTCGCTCAGCATCAGATCGCGATAGCTCGCATCCTTGCCCCATGCTGTGTTCTGCAGATAGAGCTCCAGCGAGGTGCGTAGGTCGGAGGCTGCTGAAGTATCGAAGCCCGGGTACTGCTTTGCGTCCTTGACGATGTCAGGGACCTCATCGATCTTCAGCCAAAGCAGCAGGAACTGACGGAGCTTGCTCCAAGCCCGATTGTCAGTCGTCAAGCGAAGCGCCTGACTCTCGATCTGGTCCCGTGTCGCGAGCTGTCCCTTCGCCGCGGCTTCTTCGAGCTGAGGGTCCGGAATCGAGTCCCACAATCCGAATGAAAGCTGCGATGCGGCGAAGTAGCCGTCGTGCTTCGCCGAACCGATCTCTCGGTAGAGGAAGCGCGGGGATTTAAGGCCGAGAACGATGACCCGTTTCACGGCCTCTTCCGGATTTGAAGTCGCTGCGAACTGCTTGTCCAAATATTCGCGCTTCACGTCGTCGGTCAGCGGCCGGCGAAAGGCTCGCTGAAGGAAGTCTAAACAGTACGCCTTGAGCTTTGGGACGCGATCCTTGTCCGCCTCGGCAACGCCGGTTACCTCCTGGAGATTCTTTGCCACATACCCGGCCGTCTCTAGCGCCGCCGTGGTCGTGGCATCGTCCCACTCCTTCGAGACTTCGTCTCCGCGTTCGTAGCCCATACTGCGGTCGTCTGGAGGGAAGGGCGACGTCACAACATAGGTCTTCGGAGACCAGTCGGGAAAGAGTAGCTGCGTCGGGACTGGTTCGTCGGCGTGGTTGGGGCGACGCCACTTCAACGTCACATAGGACGGCTCGGAAGGCTTCGTGTCCTTCTTATTCGCATCGTCGACTCCCTGGGTCGCCTTGGTGAACACCATCCGCAGCGAATAGGCCCGGCCACCCAGCAGCGTGATCGTACCGGTCGGATCGGGATCGTTGGCGGAGCGAACCTCTCCGTCCACTATGGGAAAACGGCTGTCGTTGATCCAAAGCTGGCACGAGTGCCGCGAATGGATGCTGAACTCGTACTCGCCGGTATCTGGCGCCAACACACTGCCTGTCCACTGGATCGAAAAGTTTTTGGGATCGAAGTCTTTCTCCGCCGGCGCTTTCGTTCCGAAGTCAAACCGGACATCGGGATCGACCCGTTCGAACGCCTTGTTTTTCGCGTCTCGGTATCGTCCCTTGAAGTATTCGGCATGGAGACCGTGAGCGGCGCTATTCGGGATGGCGGGATGAAACCCGCTGACTAGATCGGAGACGGCGTTCTGAAACTGGCGAACCGTCAGCCGCGCCAACTCGACTCGCGGAGGCTTGTTTCGAGCCTGCGCGATGGGCGAGTAGAACGCGTCGTATATGTAGGCCGCGATCTCGCCCGCTTGGCTTGCCGGGCACTTCTTGGGCCCGGGCGGCATGGAAGCAGCAATGAAATTGGCGAGTTCCTTAGCGGAT
>DASZPA010000160.1:0-5121 GCA_035550555.1 Fimbriimonas sp. | reverse complement strand
CGTGACGAAGTCGAGGCCATTTCCACGCGCCTGAAGAGCCGTGTAAGCCAAGTCCGTATGGATCTCTCCCGTTGGATCATGCGCGGCATGGACATGGTTATCTCCGCAATACCATCCTTTCGACTTCGGAGACGACCACCGCGAGGTCTTAATCGTCGCTTTCGTCATGGATCCCGCCTTGAGGCTGGCCTTAAAGGTGATCGGGGCGAAGTCTGGGCCGGGTCTCACCACGACATTTACTGTAGTGGGCTTAACAATTATTTGGAACGACCCGTCGCAGGCGAAGCGGCCATCTGAATATAGCCCTCTGCCGGTAGGGTCCAGCCGTTGTCCCAGCTCGTCTGTGATGAATCCCAGAAACGGGCGGAGCTTTCCAGATTCTGTGCAGTCCACCTCCAGCGTGGCCCGATCAGAGAGACCGTTCGGACTCTCCGTCAGGTTCAATTCGGGCGATTTAAGGTGTAACGGTGAATTTGTAATAGCAACAGTATCCCTTTCGCTTACAAGAGTCAAATGGAGTAGGCAGGCGATGAGCATGGCTTTTAATCTCGCTTAAGAAACGATTTCTACGCTTTCAATAGTGACTCTTATTCATGTTAAGATCACGTTAATAAACGGTTATCGAAAGCGCCGGATGCGATGGTCATTTCTTTGCTATCGTCTATGATTATCGTGATCGGAGCGATCACTGCATCGTCAGTCATACGCGTTCCACTAGACTGGGTTATGAACCTCTGGTGGAAGATAGTTTCTTGCAATAGATCTTGCGGCGCTAGCCGAAAACCGTTATGAAGAAAGCCTTTACTCTCATCGAGTTACTTGTCGTCATCGCAATTATTGCGATCCTTGCCGCAATCCTTTTCCCGGTATTTGCCCAAGCAAAGGAAGCCGCGAAGAAGACGTCTTGTCTCTCCAACACTAAGCAGATTGGTCTGTCGTTTATGATGTACGCGAACGACAACGACGACAACTATGTTTCCCTCAACACGGGTTTCGATTCCGACGAGGGGCCATGGATGGCGATGTGGTGGAGCTACATGCCGCTGATCCAGTCCTATCAGAAGAGCGTCGCGCTCTTCGATTGCGCTTCGGCCAAGGACAACAGCCGGATCAAGCTCTCGCAGATCACCACGGCAAACCCGACTTACACCGAATCCCTTGCCGTTAGCTATCCGATGAACCAGATCGGCGCGAACTCCTGGGTTGTCTGCCAGAGCGGCGATCCCACCAACAGCGGCGCCGTCAACGGCTCCTCCGTCGGCAAGCCGGCAGAGCTCCCGGTGATGGCCGACTCGTCGATGGGCGTCTTCCACCTGCCTACGCGTGTTATCAACGCCAACTGGCCGATCTCGCTTTGGTGGGAGAACAACGCGTCGCTGATCCCGCAGATTCAGCCGCAGTACGCTCGCCACCGGCAGGGCTCCAACATCACCTGGGCTGACGGTCACTCGAACTATAAGACTCAGGATCAGATGGGGCCGCTCCCCGATCGCGGAACGCCAGGAACCGACACGGACTTCGGCGCATCCTGGGTGGGCTCGCAGCATCCCGACTTCTACCGGTACGGCCTGCCCGTGGTTCCGGACGATCCGAGGCTGCAATAGTGGCCAAGAGACTTCTGCTCTTGAGTCTCGCCGCCTTCGTGCTGGCTGCGTGCGGATCGGATAAGCCGGTCCCCACGAAGCCGACGTTCTCCGCGAAAGACAATGCGGCCATGAGCGCCTCTCTCAAGGCGGAGAGTGCCCGCTACCACATCAACGTCGGACCTTAGTCCGACAAGGGGAGAGCCTAGATCGGGCTCTCCGTTTTGCTCATTAGCGTCACCACCCGTCACAAACATCGTCCGCTCGAGCTCCCCTCCGCTACTCTCATGCATAGAGACGTGGCGAGTACAAGACGATGAAGCTGACTTCTGTTATCTGTTCGGCGCTCCTTGCAAGGGCCGTGACATCTTGTTGGGCGGGCGCCAAGGGGACCGTCTACAAGATGACCCTTCACAAGGTAATCGACAGGCAGGGGACCGGAAAGGTCGCCGGCACCTATCTGATTCCGAAAGGCTGGTCCGCCGAGGACAACGTGACGTGGGTGCCGAACGACTACGTCACTCCGGTCGTCGCGACGAGCAAGATCAAAAGCCCTGACGGTCTGATCGAGCTTCAGACCCTCTCGGGAATCAACATCGGATTTTCCCACGGTCCGGCCGGCGACAGCGGCCAGATGCCTCCCCGCAGCGTGACCGATCTGCTCGTGCAGTCGTTTCAGCGGGACTATCCCGGCGTTCAGTTCGAGATCGTGTCCAAGACCGACGAGCCGTTGAACGATCCCGTCCTCTCGAATCCTTCCCTTGGCACGGCGAGGGCCGAGAGAGGCACGCTGAAGCTCCGCTTCACAAAGAACGGAAGGGCGATGCTGCTGAAGTCGACGGCGCGGCTTGACAGCTTCGCGACGCATCCGGAGCCGACCGCGATTGGCGGAAACCCTGTTCGAGGGCTCGTGGCTTCTTTCCCAAGTTTACGGAGTCATCGCGCCAGAGTCGAAGCTCTCTGAGGCGATGAAGACGGCCGGCATCATTCTCTCCTCGACGCGGATCGACATCCACTTCTACAACGTCATCGCCCAGGCGCGACAAATCATCCAGCAGAACTTCTATGCCCAGCAACGACAGGTGATGGAGACCAGCCGAATCATCAGCCAGACCAACGACGAGATCTCGGCGATGATCACCGACTCGTACAACCAAGCTCAAGCCACCAACGACAGGGTCCTGACGAAGTTCGACGACTACATCCGCGGCATCGACCGGTACAACGACGGCGGTTCGACCGTCCAGCTTCCGAGCGGCTACGCGCACGCCTGGTCGGACCGAAATGGAGACTACGTGATTACGGACGATCCGCTCTACAACCCGAACACCGGCGCGGCAGGCTCTTGGCACGAACTGCATCGGAAGGATTGAGCCACTAGAATGCGGCAAGGCGCCGGCGTAATAGGATCGAGATGACGAAGTAGGAAGGCATGAAGATGAGGAGGGAGATGCCACCTCGCTTGAGGAACGTGATAAACCAAAGGTCTGCCACTTCTTCCTCGCCCAGTGGGTAGATGCAGTAAAGGTCGCCCTGCAATGCCAGTCGGGTTCCGCGTACGTTGGGCCAGGTTTCCGCGTCTACGCTTCCTGCATCGTGTTCTTTGATCTGATCGGCAAAAGCTTCCTCTAAGCTCGCACGAAACTCCGACAGCAGTTGTGGCCTAACTTGGTATTGCGTGCAGACTCCCTGTGTCGTTTCGGACGGCTCCGTGTTGACGTCCACGAACGGGCCGGATTTCGGCTGCCACTCACATCCCACTTCAAATAACTCACCTCCTCGAGGATTTCGCAGCAAATCGTCGATGGTGGTTTCGCTACGAATTTCGGAGAAAGCCAAGGGATAAGGGTTCCCAAACCGAAAGTAGCGATTCTTTCCCGAATAAGTCGATGCCGGCCTCGATCGCGCCGAATCGTCGGCAAGAGCGACACCTAGGTAAAGGCCCACTCCCAACAGGGCAACCGAGGCGCTGATCAGACGGAGGCGCCACTTGGTCTTTCGCGGTAAAGCTTCTTTGCCCATTCTTCTCATTGAGCGCTCATCGCAGTTTCATGCTAGGCGAGGTTTCTTCGGCCAGTTGATCGGACGGGGCGAAATGACTACGGATCGATAAGCCCATCGGAACGGCAAAGCAACCTTAGCGGCAAGGTCGTCTACCTCCAGATTCATTGCAGGACAGGCGCATCGCACCTCGGCATCGCAAGGGCTAGTTTCGCCGGAATCTGCCCGACCAAACTTTGTGGTCTCGCATGATGAGGTAGGTGAGCCGGCCGGTGCGCGTGCGCCAGACGGCTCTGCCGGTCCACGGGTGTGCCACGTTGTCTTCCCCGAGCGAAAGGACGATCCCGAAGCTTGCCTCCTTAAATGACGGGATGGCGTTCGGCATCATGAAGATCCCATTGATCTCCGGTTCCGCACACTTCGGCACCCGCCACCTGGCCAGGATCTTGCCATCGAAAACCCGGACTCGCTCAATCTCGTAATGCGGATCTCGATGCGATGGCGCCGGCATTGCTTCCCACAGCACGCCCTTTGCCTCGAACGCGACTGGAGTCCCGCCATCGAGATAGTGACGCCTCCAAAGCACTTTGCCGTCGCGCGTACGAAGACAAGTCAGCGAGTACGAATCCTCCAGTGGGGCGCGCCAATTGGTCGGCCCTCCATCCCGCATGTCGGTGTGGATGCCGAACCTCGGACCGCCTTCGTTGAACACGAGCCACTTCTTTCGGAAGCCGAAAAAGCCTCCCGGGTCGTTTCCCACGGTGTAACGCCACAAGGTCCTTCCATGCGCCCTTCGGACCACGTCCATCGACCAGACCACGTCCCCTTCCAGAGAGATGTCGTTCGGGATATCCCCCTCGCCCTCAAAGAAACGTCCGTGGTCGACCGACTGAATGAACTCGAATCCGAACATCTGATTCGGAGGATAACCCCTTGCAGCGATTGAGTAACCTGCCGGGGCAATTGACTAGCGTCGCAGCCCAGCAGAGCAACGAACCCCGCAAGCCGTGGTATCGGATCCTTTACGTTCAGGTCTTGCTTGCCGTGCTGCTCGGCATTGTCGTCGGCGCCCTGTTTCCCGATGCAGGCAAGGCGCTGAAGCCGCTTGGAGACGGCTTTATCAAGCTGGTCAAGATGATGATCGCTCCCATCATTTTCTGCACTGTCGTCCACGGCATCGCCTCGATGAGCGATTTGAAGCGGCTCGGGCGCATCGGCCTCAAAACGCTGCTCTACTTTGAAGTCGTCTCGACGGTCGCGCTCGGGATCGGACTGTTGGTCGTCAACGCGCTGAAGCCGGGCGCTGGTTTCACGCCGCCCGGCGAGACGTTTCATGCAGCGACGAAGGCGGCCGAAAGCAGCGCGGGTTTTGCCGAGAAAGCGCATGGACTGAACGTCTCCGAGTTCATTCTCAACATCATTCCGAACAGCTTTCTCGGTCCGCTTTTTTCGGGCGACCTCCTGCAGGTGCTGCTGGTCTCCATCTTGACGGCGTTCGCGATTACCGCTCTTGGCGAAAGAGGTAAGCCGATCCTTT
>DASZPA010000159.1:0-16973 GCA_035550555.1 Fimbriimonas sp. | reverse complement strand
TCGGGCTCGTAGAAGAGCGCGGCGTCGTTCAGCTTCAGCTTCTCGAGCGCGTCCCGCAGCTCGGGGTAGTCGTCCGAGTCGGTCGGGAAGAGCCCCGCGACGACCATCGGCTTCACGTCCTTGTAGCCGGGGAGCGCCTCGCGAGCGCCGTTCCGGTCGGCGGTGAGCGTGTCGCCGACGCGCAACTCGGAGACGTCCTTCAGCCCGGTGATCACGTAGCCGACCTCGCCCGCGCGCAGCTCCTGCACCGGGCGCATCGACGGGGACATGAAGCCGATCTCCTGCGCCTCGAAGCGCGTGCCGAGCGCCATCGCCTTCAGCCATTCGCGCGGCCGCAGCACGCCGTCGATCACGCGGACGAACGCGACGACGCCGCGGTACTGGTCGTAGGACGAGTCGAAGATCAGCGCGCGCGCCGGCGCCTCCGGGTCGCCGGTGGGCGCCGGGATGCGCTCGACGATCGCGTCGAGCACCGCCTCGACGCCCTGGCCGGTCTTCGCGGAGATGCGGAGGACGCGGTCCGGGTCCTCGCCGATCAGGTCGGCGACCTCCGCCGACGCACCGTCCGGGTCCGCCTGCGGCAGGTCGATCTTGTTCACGACCGGGACGATCTCGAGGTCGTTCTCGTTCGCGAGGTAGGCGTTCGCGAGCGTCTGCGCCTCGATCCCCTGCGCCGCGTCGACGACGAGCAGCGCACCCTCGCACGCCGCCAGCGAACGCGAGACCTCGTAGGTGAAGTCCACGTGGCCGGGCGTGTCGATCAGGTTGAGCTGGTAGGTCTCGCCGTCTTTCGCCTTGTAGAGCAGCCTGACGGCGGCCATCTTGATCGTGATCCCACGCTCCCGCTCGATGTCCATCGAGTCCAGCATCTGCTCCTGCGCCACGCCACGAATCGCGCCGCACCGCTCGATCAAACGATCTGCGAGGGTGCTCTTGCCATGGTCGATATGGGCAATGATGCAAAAGTTACGAATGCGCGATTGATCCATCGAGTAGGGGGAATGTTCCTTAAAGTCTACTCGGCGGCGTCTACGTCATTTGCCCTGGGTCGCCGTGACATTGGCCACCACCGCCACCTGACCGGTCGCCTGGTTGGTGATCCGAATCGGCGCACGGAACGTGTTTCCCATGAGCACGGCCGTTCTTACGCCGGGGCCCAAGTGGATGTGCCGAGTCGTCGCTCCCGTATCCAGGAATTCGCAGCCACTCACCGTGAGCCCTCCCGAGAAGGCGTCGATCGCATAGGCCGTCTTGTCGCGCTGGGCGCCGTTGACGAAGTGGCAGGCGGTGAAGGTGGTCTGGCCGAAGCCATGGATGATGGCCTGTTCGTTGGTGTAGTTCTGTACCCCCCAGAAGCCACAAGAGGTGAACTTGACCGGTCCTTGGTTGTCTTGCCCGACGATCACCGTCGACATGAACTGGCCGTTCTCAAAGGACACGCCCGCGTGCGGTTGGACGGAATCAATCTTGACGGCGCAGGGGCCGGTGTCGGAACCACACTGCGTGAGCACGGCGTTGCCCGGCCCGTCTTTGCCCGCGATGAAGTGGTAGCCGATCGCATACATGAAATCGAAGCAGTTGGACATGTACTCCCAGTCCGTCTTCGCGATCAGAAAAGCGGTTCCGTTCTTGCTCGTCCAGTCCCAAATCTTGCCTTCCGCAGTCCAAAACGGCCAGAAGTGCACGTTCTCCACCCGACCAACGTCCAGACACTTGTCGATGAAGAGGCCCGTTTTGAGGGGCTGGCCGTAAAGACCGTCGATGTAGTGGCGGCCGCAAGGGTTCGTGCCGAAGTCGACCGCCTGATACGGGTTGATCAGGAGGCAGTCGACCACACTGCAGTTGTCGCCGTTCCCTCGAACGCACCATGGATAAGGTGTCACGTCGAACGTTTGCTCAGGATAGAAGACGATCAGCCCTTTAAGCGTGGAGCACCTGTTAAGGGTGATGAACGGCGTCCCGTCCTCCTTGTCCTTTCCCGCGGTTGTCAGCAGGATCGAGCCCTTCTCCTTCTCCAACTTCCCTTCGGTGTAGATCGTGCGTTCCGGCGCTCGGAAAGAGCCTTCGAGGGTCACGGACTCCGGAACGTTGAGCGTCCCCGCGAGCAGGTACCGCCCCGGCGGGACCTCCACCACTCCACCCGTCTCACCTGCCTTGTCGAGCGCCCTTTGGAACGCTGCAGTGTCATCCGTCGCCGCGTCGCCAACTGCCCCGGTGTCCTTCACGCTCACGTCGGCATGCGCCGTAGCCGTAGGTTTATCCTGCCGAGCCTCAAAGTGGGCGGGAGGAGCCACGTTCCGCACATGGAAAGGCGGATTCAGCATCAAGGCGCACAGGAGAGGCAGCATTCTTCGATTCTGTATCAGGCAGAAGGCTCCCCGTAGCGGCGACAGGATTGTGCTCGCGAAAACTTCTCAGAGCTGTGGCGGCTCCCTGGTCCCTTGAAAGCTTGTTGGCAGGCGACCGCGAATCGACTTGTCCCTTACACTCTTCTGAGGTTGCTTCACAAGGCTCAGGCGACCATCTGCAAACCGCGGCGGGCCTTTCCCACATCTGGCAACGCGGGCTTCTACCAGCGCGCCGAAGGTGCGATTCATATACAGCCTGGGGTGGAGCAGCGAAGCTGCGGAACCCCATGTCAGATGTAGGTAGCGCGAGTCAGGGGAAATAAGCTTTGCGCTGAACGTTCTTGCCAACCTGAAAAACCTGTTGTACAATAGCGCAAAGCTTTGAGCAACCGGAAACACCGCGATCAGGACGTCCAAGGAATCATCTCCCGCGCCACTCTCCAAAGCGTCGCGCAGCGCGCGGGCGTTTCGATCACGACGGCCTCCGTGGTACTGACCGGAAAGCATGTGAGTCGCCGCATCTCCGCGGATGCGTTCGACCGGGTGCGCCAGGCCGCCAAAGAGCTCAACTACGCGCCGAACCTGCTGGTCCGATCCCTCAAGCGGGGCCGCACGCACATCCTTTCCTTCTATAACGGGTTCCGAAACCGCGAGCCGAGCGACCTGTATATGGACAAGCTTTCCACCGCGATCGAGTACGCGGGAGGTAAGCGGGGCTACGACATCCTCGTCCAGTGCAACTACGAGCGGCAGCCGCAGGAGACCTACGAGTTTCTGAACGGCGGGTTCGCCGACGGCGTCCTGATGTTCGCTCCGGACACCGACGACCAGCTTTTCCACCTTCTCCGCCGCAGCTCGCTGCCGGTCGTCCTGATCAACGCGCGCGATCCGGAAGGCGTGCTTCCTTCGATCGCCGACGACAACGAGACCGGAATGCGGCTGCTCGCGGACACTCTTGCCTCTCTGGGTCACCGGCGCATCGCCGCCATTCGTTCCACAGGCGCCACAGTTCGGGATGCCGAGACCCGCATCAGGTTCTTCGCGGAGCGCCTCGAACAAAACGGCATCGATCCGCCGCTGATTGTCGAGGAACAGAAGGGACTTAAAATCGAGTCCGTCGTGGCGGAGCTCATGGCTTGGCCAGAACCGCCCACGGCCCTCTTCTGCTGGCACGACCGGCTCGCCTACCGCGTGCTCGACGCCTGCAGCCGGCTGGGCATCTCGGTGCCCGACTCGCTTTCGGTGATCGGCTACGACGGCCTCCATTGGCCCAGCCGCACCTCTCACACGGCAGCGTCGGTTCGGGTCGATCTAGACCTGCTGGCCGAGATGGCCGTCAAGATTTTGGACCTTTACATTACGGGCTATTCCGGCCCACTCGTCGAGGAGATTCTTCCTATTTCGCTATCCCCGGGGACTACGTTAGCCCCCGTTTCTCAAAAGTCAGAGGTGACTGCATGATTCCTTCCTGCCATTCCGGCTCGCGGCGCGGCTTCACGCTCATCGAGCTTCTTGTCGTCATCGCGATCATCGCGATTCTTGCTGCCATTCTTTTCCCTGTCTTCGCCCAGGCCAAGGTTGCCGCCAAGAAGACCGCCGACCTTTCCAACGTGAAGCAGCTCGTTCTGGGCACGCTCATGTACAACAACGACAACGACGATGCCAACCCATTCTGCTGGGGATGGGGACCTTCTTGGATGCCGTGGCATCAGCAGACGGAGTCCTATGTAAAGAACATTCCTATTTGGAAGTCGCCGGTCGACAACTGGGGCCGTGGCACTGAGGGCGGCGACCCGACCTGCATCATGGGCGCTCCGACTCGGGGAGTGACCTACAGCATGAACTTCACTTGGCCGGCAGGCAGCTGGGGCTGGTCGGATGGTGACGAACAGAATCAGATGTCGCCGACCAGCAACAATGGCGGCGCGACGATGACGAGCGTGCCTGCCGTCGCTTCGACGATCCTGATAGCACCGCGCCCCAACTGGTACCACCAGTGGTGCGAGGGCTGGGCGACCGAGGTTTTCTTCAACTACGACGAGTTCAACATGCAGGGCGGCGGCGCCAACATGTTCAACAACGGCACCAACTACGGCCTGTGCGACGGCCACGCCAAGTTCATGACCAAGAGCTCCACGCTCAAGCCGCAAGGCAACCAGGCCTCCATGCCGGTTCCGGCGGATTGGCCCGGCGGCGGCTCGGATCCGAACTGGCCATGGCCCGTTGGAATGTGGGACAAGCGGCAGTAGGCTAGCAAGAGGCCCCGGCGGCTTCCCGGGGCCAAAAAACCATGAACAAAGAGCTGAAAACACCCATGCTCGTCGGTGTGGTCGCCGTGGTGGTCGTGGTCCTCGGATTCTGGATGTTCAAATCGATCTCCAGCGTGGGCAACTTGGACCAGGGCCAGGTCAAATACACGCCCGGCGTTCCGCCATGGAAGGAGGCCGACCCAAGTAAGAGGGGCCCGGGAACCACGGTGGGCGGTCCCGCCGCAGGAGGTCCGGGTGGCCCTCCAGGGGTGAGTGCTCCCCAGGTCGGCGGAAAGAGCTAGGACATATCCCCGGCACTGGTTCGTGTTCGCTTGAAGGCGAATTGGCGGCGCTTCTTCCTTGAACGGAAGGGGCGTCGCGCCCACGAGTCACCCAACGAAGACTCTCAGGACTGGTTGCGGATGCGCAAGACCTCGTCGGGGGGCATCGGTGGGATAGCGGAGTAAGTTTTGGGGAAGTGGCTCAGATCGAGCTCTTCGAGGGCTGTGTCGATGGCGTTGAGCTGGGCTCGGGCTTCGGCGATCGTTTCCAAGAACTCCTGACTCTGAAGCTCCGGCGAGCGCCCAACGAGGCGATAGCCGATCAGCTTCATGCGGAGCGTATCCAGGGTGGTCATGAACACCGCGCTTTGAGCTTCTGTCCGCTGGACACCCGCCATGACCCCCGCGAAATGCTTGGTGTACTCCGCGATGTTCTTGTCCGCGATCCGGTAAAGCTCGCGGGATTGAGCGTCCGACGTGGAAGCCTGCCACACGGGCGGCCTTGCGAGCATGCCCGATTCGGTGGCGGCGACCTCCTCGGCGATGAAGTCGGCGCGGCGAAGGGCAGCGTAGAGCGACTTCGCGACGGCTCGGATCGTCTTGGGCATCTCGTGCAGCTCAGTGAGCGGTTCGCGACGCATCCTTCGCAGCACCTCTTCGAAGCGGGCGAGCCGATCCTGGCAGCCCGTCCAAAGCGACTCCATCTGTTTGTTGCGGAACCGTTTTCGCACGGAGTTCGAGTAGGCCGTAGCGATCGCCCAGAGCAGCGCGGCAAAGAACGCCATCGTGACCGGCACCGTGTGCGAGGAATCGTCCTTTGTAACGTAAACGAAAAACACGCCGACGATCACCAGCAGAATCCTTCCGGGCGTGCGAAGCTCCTTCAGGAACAGTCTCAGGTCCTGCCGGCGAATGTCGTCCATAAGAGTCCCTACGGGAGCGGTGGTCTTCGTGTGGCGTTCGGAAGCGCCTGCTCAACGCAATACGCCATCTGGAGCAGCTTCTCATCGTCCAAGGGTCTGGCGATGAACTGCAATCCGACCGGAAGGCCGTCGGCAAATCCGCAGTTGAGCGAGAGAGCCGGAAACCCTCCCATGTTCGCCGGTATGGTGCAGTAGTCGAGCAGTTTGATGGCTAAGGGGTCCTGGTTGAGCTCGCCGCTCTTGAAGGCGGGCAGGGGCGAAGTCGGCGAAAGCACCAGGTCGAACTCCCCGAAGACCTTCGCGAATTCTTGCGTCATGATAGCCCTGACCTGCTGGGCCTTCAAATAGTAAGCGTCGTAGTAACCGGCGGAAAGGGCGTAAGTCCCGATCATGATGCGCGTCTTGACCTCGTGCCCGAAGCCTTCGGCCCTGGTTCGCTCGACGACCCCGATGTGCCCCTTGCCCTCGCTGCGCGGGCCATAGCGCACGCCGTCGAATCGGGCCAGATTGCTGCTTGCTTCCGCAGGCGCGATGATGTAGTAGGTGGTCACCCCCAGCTTGATCGAGGGAATCGAGACCTCTCGCGCATCGACGCCCTGAGACCGCAGGACGTCGATCGCCTCTTGAACAGACGACAAGACCCCCGGATGCATCTCGTCGCCGAACATCTCCTTCGGCAATCCGACCTTCAGCCCCTTCAGAGTGCCGGATTTCAAGGCCGCGGTCGCAACGCTCGGCAGGTTCAGCGAGGTGCTGTCGCAAGGGTCGTGTCCCGTGATTGCCTGCGCCAGCAGGGCGGCATCTTCGACGCTTTTGGCAAACGGGCCGATCTGATCGAGGCTGGAGCCGAAAGCGACGAGACCATACCGCGAGCAACGCCCGTAGGTCGGCTTGTACCCGACGATTCCGCACAGTGCCGCGGGCTGGCGGATAGAACCGCCCGTATCGGATCCCAATGCCAGTGGCGCCATTTCCGCAGCCACTGCGGCAGCCGATCCTCCCGAGCTTCCTCCAGGCGTTCGTTCCAAGTCCCAAGGATTGTGAGAAGTGCCATAGGCGGAGGTCTCCGTCGAGCCGCCCATGGCGAACTCGTCCAGATTGGTCTTGCCCAGGATTACGGCGCCGGCGGACTTCAGCTTTTCAACCACCGTCGCGTCGAAAGGAGGAACGTAGCCCTTGAGGATCTTCGAGGCGCAGGTCGTCTCGATCCCTCTCGTGGAAATGTTGTCCTTGACCGCAATCGGAACTCCGGCAAGCGGTCCCGCGTCGCCTCGCTCGATCTTCTCTTGCGCCTCGCTGGCCTCTGCCATCACCTTCTCGGGGTCAACGGTGATAAAGGCGTTGAGACGGTCGTCGAGCGCTGCGATCCGGTCTAGGAACGCAGAGGCGACGTCGACGCAAGACAACTCCTTTGTCGCGACCTTCTTTGCGATTTCGGCCGCGGGCAAACGGGTGATCTCTGCGCTCATTCTTCGATGATCATCGGAACGACGAAGAGGCCGGCCTTGCTCAGCTTGGCGTTCCGGATCGCCTCCATGCGGGGGAGACATGGAGCCGCAATATCTTCGCCCCAAATGTTTTGAATGGCGATGGCATGTGAGGTGGGTTCGATTCCGTCTGTCGGGACCGCTTGGATATCCTCAAAATGGCCAAGCAAAACATTGAGCTCGCCCTGCAGAGACAACACCTCTGTTTCGTCGAGCTCCAGGCGCGCGAGACGGGAGGCGTGTCGGACCTCGTCGAGAGAGATCGACATGAGTCAATTTTAGCACCGGTAGCATAATTCTTGGGATGTCGGTCCTATGAGAAGCGTTCGCTTTCCCGTCGTCACCGGTATCGTCCTGATTCTGGCGGTGCTGTGCTTGGTGCGCCGCAAGCTGGAAGGCTACATCGCGCCCTGGCCGGCAAACCTGTTAAAAGACCAGCCCGGCGACTACCTCGAACGGGCGGTCCATCAGCCGGTGACGTGGCGTCCGTTCGGCGAAGCGGCCATCCAAGAGTCACGGCAAAAGTCCAGACCGATGCTAATCCTGGTCGGCACGCCCTGGAGCGCCATTGGCCGGTTCGCAGATCGGCAGTTGTTCAGCGCCTGGTCCGTCGCGAACGTGATCAACCAGTCGTTTATTCCGATCCGAGTGGACGGCATGCAGGACCCAAGATGGCAGACTGCGATTTTTCCGCTCTTAAGAACGGAAGCGCCGTTCACGCCGGGGTTTCAAATGTACGTCTATGACACCCGCGGCCGGCTTGTAAGGAGGATCGACGGGCCGCGAAGCCGAAGCCAGTTCGACCAAAACGACTTTAGCGACAAACTGCTCTCGGCCGCCAACGAGGCCGCAGATGCCGCACTTTCCGGAGACGAACCTCAGTGGGCGGCATTCCAGCGCTCGGACCTTCAAATTCTCAAGCAAGGGTCGACCGGTTCGAGCCCGGCGTTCGACGCCTTCGCCGAGGCGCTCCCGGGGCAGGTTTCGAAGCAAACGGGAGCGTTTCTTCAAGGGGATGTCAAGCAGATGCTTCCCGGAGCGTGGCTATTCCAGCTCCGCGCGGGCCGCATCGGCGATCTGGATGCCTCTCTGGGCAGGTTCCTGGAAAGCCCGTCGGTCGACGTCGTTCGTGGAGGCTTCTTTCGATGCGACGAGACTGCCGACTCCGATGAAATCGACTTCGATCAGATTACGACCTCCAACGCTGAAATGGCCCAGCTCTTGGCGGAGACCTACGTGCGAACGAGGGAGCCGATCTACGATTGGCTTGCCCGCGCCACGTTCGACATGCTGGTGAGGGACATGCGAACCGGCAGCCTGTTCAACGGATGCCGCGTGGGCGACGAGGACGATGAGAACAGGAGTCCGAGCGCCAGCTACCCCGATTCCAGGACGCAAGGCTATCTGAGAAAGAGGGACGAAGCATGGGCAGCCCAAAACCTTTGCCTTGACGCTGCCACCAACCCCCAAATGACACCCTACTTCAAGTCGAAGGCAGTGGTATCGGACGGCGGGTTGAACGCCGTGCTCTCGCGCCTTCGCCAAGTGCCTTCGCCGGCCCCCGAAATCGCTGAACAGGACTGCCTCGACGTGAACGGTAAGACCGCGGCCTGCCTGCTCCGATGCGCACGGCTTTGGGACGATCGGGTACGGCTTACCCAAGCCCTGGAGACCGTTGGCCGGCTGAGCTCGTTCAACACGAAAGGGGCTCTGGCCCACAATCTGGCCGTTCCAAAGTCGCCGGAATTCCTCGACGACGACCTTGCCTATTGCGACGCGGAGCTTAACGCGTATCTCTGCACGGGAAACACGAGCGACTTTCGCCTTGGATTGAACGCCCTGCGGCGAATGATGGAGCTTTTTGCCGGCCGCCAGCCCGGCGTTTGGCTGACCGCGACTTCGAACGGAACCCCCCTTGGCCCGATCGACATCGACACTCCCGAGCTCTTGGATGGAGCGCGCGAATCCTGCACCGCGCAGGCAATTCGGCTGTTCGCGGACTACGGCCGGATGTTGGGGGACACTCCTTTGGGCCGTAGACTCCTTGCGGCCGCTTCGGACACGGTGGAGCGGTTCGCTCAGCCGAATATTGGACCTAACGCGAAGCTGGGCGGGTACTACACGTCGGCCGCGTCTTTCGCGGACCCGGAGTGTGCGTTCGCAGTCGGCCCTCGGGCCCAGGAGTTGGCGGACGACCTGTTTCGAGAGCGGCCAAGCCGTCTGGTTGCCGCCGTGGGCGATCTGGTCCGGCCGGATCTAGCGCACAAGAAACCTGGACTGTACGTGGTCAAGGGCGCGGCTGTTTCCGGCCCGTGGACGGCCGATCAGGCTGCAAGGCTGATTCCCGTGAATCTGCAGATCGGCGTTCGTCCCAACTAGCCCAATTTGACCGGTCCCTTGGAAATTAGTTTAATATTAAATGAGATCAGGTTAAAGGGAATTCCATGACATTTCTTCTCCATCGTTTGTCCCTCGTCGTGCTTGCTGCCTCCGCAGCCCACCTCAGCAACTACAAGCCGAGCCCAGCGGAGCTGAGAGAAGCCTATCGGCGGGCAGACAGCCTGCGGCTCCTTTACGGAAACAAGTCTTTCAACCTAACCGTCACGCCGCACTGGTACGACGGCAATCACCAGTTCTGGTATGAGTCCGAAGGTATCGGCGGCACAAGAAAGTTCATCTCCGTCGACGAGACGACAGGCGCTAGCAAGCCGCTGTTCGACCACGAAAAGATGGCTTCGGCACTGTCTTCACAGCTTGGAGCCAAGCAGGACGCGAGCAAGCTCCCGATCTCCAGCATGCGGGTGGAAGACGAAGGAAAGACGCTCCACTTTAACGCCGGCGGCAAGGGATTCAAATTTGACTTCGCAACGGAGACATTGACGTCGGCAGATCTCGTGCCGGGACCCAGGCGCCGCACTCCGGAACCCTGGGTTCAAAACCTTTGGCCTGCCGACAAGCGTGATGTGGCGTCGCCGGACGGCGCCTGGATCGCCCATTGCGACGGGCTAAATGTGCAAGTGAAGACCAAGGGTGGAACCGACGTGGCGCTGACGACGGACGGAACGCCCCAGGCTTATTTCGCGAAGGTGGAATGGCGGCCGGACTCCAAGAAGATCGTGGCGATCCGAGTCATTCCCGGTGACAGAAAGCCGGTCTATTTGATCCAGTCCTCCCCTCCAGGAGGTGGCAGGGCCGTGCTCAAGACCCGACCCTACGACCTTCCGGGCGACAAGCTCGACTCGTTCGACATCTGGCTGCTTGATCCGGTCACCAAGGAAGTCAAGAAGATCGACGCCGATCCGCTCGACGGTCCGTTCGCCGACATGCCGACGTTGCGATGGACGAACGACAAGCAGCATTTCACCTACGAGAAGCTAGACCGCGGCTACCAGCGTTGGCGGCTCATGGAAACCGATGCTGAAACCGGAGCGACGAAGGCCTTGATCGACGACCAAGCGAAGACCTTCGTCGACACGACCAGCGCGTACGTTCATTTCTGCCAGAACGACGAGGTGATCTATCGATCTGAGAAGGATGGATGGGGCCAACTTTATCTTTATAAGCCGGACGGCACGCTGGAGGACCAGATCACCAAGGGCCCGTGGGTGGTGCGCGGCGTGGATCGAGTTGACGAGAAGAACCGGCAGATCGTTTTCCACGCCAGCGGGATGAATGCGAGAGAAGATCCCTACTTCAACCACTACTATCGGGTCAACTTCGACGGGTCAGGAATGACAGCGCTGACACCTGCGCCCGGCGATCACGTGGCAGAGGTCTCGCCTGATGGCACCGCCTTGATCGACACTTGCTCGACTGTTTCGGAAGCGCCTGTCCATGAGCTGCGGCGCATCTCCGACGGAGGCTTGCTTGGTTCGCTTGGAAAGGCGGATATCAGCGAGTTGAAAAAGGCTGGATGGAAGGCGCCCGAGCCTTTCGTCGCAAAAGGCCGCGATGGAACGACCGATATCTGGGGCCTCATCTACCGGCCCAGCAAATTCGATACGCGCAAGAGCTACCCGGTCATCGAGGACATCTATGCCGGCCCACAGGACTCCTTCGTGCCCAAGAACTTCGCACCCATCCGCGGAGATCAGGCGCTTGCAGAGTTGGGCTTCATCGTGGTGAAGATCGACGGCATGGGAACACGCAACCGATCGCGAGCCTTCCACGACGTGTGCTGGAAGAACCTTGCCGACAACGGTTTCCCGGATCGCATCCTTTGGATGAAAGCGATGGCGAAGAAGTATCCCTACGCGGACATCAGCAGAGTCGGCGTGTTCGGAACCTCGGCCGGAGGCCAAGCCTCAACCGCGGCCGTTCTGTTCCACCCGGAGTTCTACAAAGTCGCCGTCTCCTCCTGCGGATGCCACGACAACCGGATGGACAAGGTCTGGTGGAACGAGCAGTGGATGGGCTACCCGGTCGGGCCTGAGTACGCCGAGCAGTCGAACATCACCAACGCCGGCAAGCTTCAGGGCAAGCTGCTACTCTTCGTGAGCGAGCTCGACACCAATGTGCCGCCCGAGTCGACCTACCGTCTCGTGGACGCTCTCATCCACGCGCGGAAGGAGTTCGACATGCTGGTGACTCCGGGCGTCGACCATGGACAGGAGGGACCGTTCGGAGAGCGAAAGCGCCGCGATTTCTTCGTCCACAACCTGTTGGGAGTCGAGCCTCCGGAGTGGAACACGGAGGCGGACCCGCCGGGAGGCCTCGGGCGGCGCTAACCTCGTGGCAGCGGGATATCTTTTGCTTGTCCTTGTACACATCTTTGAGGTTGCGTGACAGGGCTCACCCAACCTTCTCCCAACCGCGGAGCGGTTCAAGAACTTAGCCGCGGGGGCGTGCGCTCCGGCGCTCGACCCGGGGTCGAGGATTCATAAGGATCTCAACGCCGAAGGTGTTGCAGAAAGGATGCGACACAAAGTGTTTGGAGTCACGCTGTTTTTCTTGCTAGGGGCTTACATGAAGTGGGTCGGGCCGTTGCCGACTTGCTCGGAATAGGGGACATGGTAGGCGGGCATGGTCCAGAATGTCACCGAGCCTGTCTGGATCGATACTGTTCGATTCGGTTTTGTAGGTCAGCTTTCGATTCGGATATATCTGCGCCCGCTTTTTGGGCTTGCACCAGAGCTTTGTACTCCTCCAAGAATCCGGAGGATGCCTTGTGTTCGTTTCGGAAATCTCGGACGCTATTCCACCTGGACCAGAGCAAGCTTAACTGGACTGGAACACCGGAGGCAAGGAGCATTATCAGCATGACCATGCGCGCGTTGGCAGGAGGGTTCGCAACTCCCATGGCAGACAATGAATAGATCGCGCAAATGAGACCGAATGTGATAAACGCCAGTAACGCGACGCCTCCCCAGACTCGTTTTCTCATCGCATGCACTTGCTGGTCAAGGTCTGGGTGTTCAGACGAGCGCTGCATTGTTAGCCAGTGGGTGTAATAAGCCACACCAAAAGCCCCGCAAATACTAATAAACACACATACGACTGGTATCCAACTAGCCACGATGTAACTCTATCATCGCCTCCTTCTCTTCGTTTGGGTTCTTTTGGCCAAACCCGTCGTGATCGAGGAACGTCCGCGAGACTACTCGCTCGCCTATCGACTACTTTCGGCCTTCCGATAGGAACATGCCTTGATCCCTCGTCGAGGCTAAGTAGGGTCAGGTAACCGAATGCCATCGAATTGTTGTCGGCCTTAGACACTTCTGCAACGCCTCTGGCGTTGTGGCGTTTACGCATCTCTTACCCCGGGTCGAGGCGCCGGAGCGCACGAACCGCGGCTAAGTTCTTAAACCGCTCCGCGGTTGGGAGATAGCTATCGTTGCCTCACCGGGAAGCCCAAGATGTGGGTAAGGACAAGATATCTTTTGCCCGCCGGTGCGTATTGGACGGGTCAACCTTTCAAGGTCACCTTGGATGTCGCGCTAGGCTCCGCGCTGGCACGAATCTCCGTTGCTACGGTTGTAAACGCCGTATCTCCCACCCGGCTCCATTCCGAAGATACAGGAAGCGGTCATGGAGCCGGTTGGCGCCGCCTTGCCAGAACTCGAACTCCTCCGGAAAGAATCGATAGCCGCCCCAGTGGGAGGGACGGGGAATCTCTTGACCTTGAAGCCGCTCCGTCTCCTCGGCGACAGCCTTCTCCAACTCCTCGCGGCTATCGATCTCCAAGCTCTGACGGGAGACTCGGGCAGCGATGCGGCTCATCGGGTGGCGGGAATTGAAGATCTCGTCCGACTCTTCGTCGGAGGTCCGGGCGATCGTGCCGGTCATCCGCACCTGCCGCTCGAGGACTGGCCAATAGAAGAGAAGCGCAGCATAAGGGTTGTCGCGGATTTCGTGCGCTTTGCGACTGATGTAGCTGGTCGCGAAGACGACGCCGCGGGAGTCGAACGCTTTCATCAGCACCATGCGGACGGAGGGCCGACCTTCGCCGTCGGCTGTCGCAAGTGCCATGGCGTTTGGCTCCAGGACGGTCGGTTTGCCCTCCTCGAACCAATGCCCGAACTGCTCGATGGGTTGCTCGAGGAGATCGCTCCGGTGCAACCGCTGCTTCCCATACTCGCGGCGGAGGTCTCCCGTCCAGACGGTTTTCGTCTCGTCCATGCCCTGATTTTAGAGTGGCTGCACCGATCCTTGCCTCAAAGGCGTCAGTTTCATAACAAGGGTAGCAACCACGTAAAATTAGTGGACAAGCTTATATAAGTTTTTTAGAGATGGACCTGAAGATTCTTTGCACCGCCGACCTGCACCTCGGCCGTCGCTCGGCCGTTCTAAATGCGCCAAGCGAGGTCGACCTGACCGCAGTGGGCGCTTGGAAGCGGATCGTGCTGAAAGCGATTTTTGGCGGAGCCCATGCCGTCGTGATCGCGGGCGACATCTTTGATTCGACCGGCTCCGTTTTTGAAAGTCGAAGTGCCTTTGAAGAGGGCCTCGTGGCCTTGGAGCGTGAAGGGATTCCGGTGGTCGGCGTGGCAGGAAACCACGACTGGGAGGCGCTTCCACGATTCGCGCGACTTTGTAAGGCGCCTAACTTTCACGTACTCGGTCTCGGCGGCGAGTGGGAGTATATGACGCTCGAGACAAGGGGTGGGACTGTGGCCTTTGTCGGATGGTCATTCCCATCCGACCGCGTTCTTCAGTGCGCCTTCGACTCCCTTACCAAGCGAGAGTTCTCGTGCCCTTTGATCGGGGTCGTGCATGGCGAGGTCTCCCCAAAGAGCAACTATCACCCGATGTCCCTCTCCGATTTGTCGATAGGTGATGCTTGGGTGATTGGACATATCCATGCACCTGCCCTGCTGACCGATAGGATCATCTATCCCGGCTCACCCCAGGCTTTCGACTTTGGACCGGGTGAACGCGGACCGCACGGAGTCCGCTGGCTCCGAGTTGGGACTGGTCCGGCGAAGTTTCAAGAGTTGGAGCCGATCAGCTCAGTCCGATTCGAAGAAGGTCCCCTACGGGTGCCTGGACAAACCGAAGACGCCTGGTTCGACGCGATCGCGGCAGCGGAGGAGCGATGCAAGCAGCTTCGCACCGCGCAACCGGGGCTTGAAAGCGTCCAGATGCGATGCGACTGCACCTTCGACGAGTGTCCGACGCTGCCGAAGCTTCCCGAATCTCACGAGCCGCTCACGGACGGCAGCGCGATCTTGTTTACGAGCTTCTCGGCGAAACCCGCTCTCGACCCTTGGGATCTCGTTTCGGGCCGCGATGCCGCAGGTGAGGCCGCGCGGCTCCTGCTTGGGGCCAAACAGGAAGAGAACGCGATGGAGGAGTGGGTGCAGCAGGCCGAGCGGCTCGTCGACCTGGGCGCCACCGATGCATTGATCCAATATCGGCGGACCCTCGGTCAGGTGCAGGACGGAGGAGACGCGACAAGACCCGAGCCCGATGAGAGGACCCGACGGGTCTTTGCCCGGGAGACGCTTATTCGCGAACTGGAGTCGATGCTTGAGACCGCCATGGAGGCGCGAGCGTGAGCCGAATCGTCGTTCGGTCCGTTCGCCCCTCGCATCTTCACGGCTTTCGACCAGGACAGCTTCAGCTCAACGGTTTGATCGAGGGTGTCAACGTCATTTGGGCGCCGAATGCGGCAGGCAAATCGACGTTGGCCAAGTCGATCGGCTTCCTACTCAATCCCCACGACTGCGATCACCACGCCTCCGTCACCGGCGTCCTGGCGCGCGACGGGGTGGAGGAGGACCGTGACGTCCGAAGGCGCGACAAAGTCTTCCCCGGATTCCCTGGCCTTGCCGAAACTTACCGTCTTGACTTGGTGAGCTTGCTAAGTGGCCTGTCTTCCAAGGACCAGTCGGAGCTCGAGAAGCTGGTCGGGAGTGGGCTCTCTATCGGCTCCGCGACCATGCCGAGCACCCGGGCGCCGCGGGAGGTGGAAGAGATCCGCCAGGCACTCGCCGACCTCCACGAAGCCCGACGTTCGAAGGCCCAGGTTGCCAACGAGGAGGATCGCCTTCCGGAACTTCGCGCCGCCGTCGTCGAAGCCCGAGAAGCCGATGCCAATCTCCACGCCTTGGAAGCCTTGCAGTCGAAGTCAAGTTTCGAAGCCAAGTTGTCACGGCTGCTTACTGAACTTCAGGGGCTCAAGGACAAGAACCCTGGAGTGGAGCTGCAATCCCCCGAGTGCCTTGACACGGCGAAGTCCCTTTTGCGTTCCATCGACGCCGCGAAGGCGGCAGTAGCGAAATCGCAATCGGCCCTGAACCGGCTCCATTCCGCCCCTCCGTATCGGCCGCTGAGCGAGGTCGACGAGCTTCTGTTGGAAAAGAGCCTCATCGAGATCAAAGAGGCCCGGGCTGTCTCGGCGTCACTCTCGAACCGCATTGCCGAGGCTCAGGCTACCGCCGCGAAAGGCCGGGACGCGCTGCTGCGGCTTTTGCCTGACGAGGATCCAGACTTACTTCCGTTGCCGACAAACGAGGATTTCGATCAGCTGCGATCGGCGATCGCCAGAGCGGACGCTCAACGTGTCAAGAAGGTCGAGTCGGAAGTTGCTGGAAGCCTTCTGCGTCGATGGCGTGAGGACCACCAAATCGCCGAACAGGACCTCGACGTCCTCTCGGCAAAGCTATCGGCATGGCTCGCGTTCGAGCCGGCGCCACCCAAAGACTCTCGCGCCATGCCTTTGTTGGCAATCGCCGTTGCGACTGCCGCACTGGTTGCAGGGCTGCCCGAGCTCACATTCCGGATCGTGGGAGGCTTGGTAGGAACGCTCGCGGCGATCTATGTTGCGTTGGGAACGAGGTCGCAGGCCACCGAGCAGAGGCCGGTTCTCTCGGGAGTTCCTTCAGAGTTGGTGCCCCAGCCGGCCACCGTGGAGTCGGTCACGAGGGCTCTGGGCGAGATTCGGCGGCGAAAGGCAGAGGCAGAGGTCGAGAATCAGCTCAAGGCGCTAGCGGATGTATCCGTAGTCGAGTTCAATTGGCAGGAGATCTCTCAGAACTTGCGCGTGAAGTGTGACGACCCAGCGATTCTGAGCTCAGTCGCGACGGCCGCGCAAACCTATTTGGAATCGATCGTGGCGCTTGCGCGGCACGAAGCCGACGATGAGCAAGCTCGGCGACGTGAGAGCGATGCCCGGCGAGTGGTAGGGGAAGTCTTCCTCAAATATGAGTTTCCGCACGAGCAGGGACAGGAAGAGGAGACCGGT
>DASZPA010000158.1:0-16986 GCA_035550555.1 Fimbriimonas sp. | reverse complement strand
GACCGGCCACTCGAGCCGATAACTGATCGACTCTTGGTGTGGCCACTAGCTGATGACCTCGACGCCAAACTCAGCGGCGTTGAGCTCTGTAAGAGTCCATTGGACTCCTGTGTTGGGATTGGCGTCCCAAATAGCCTGTTTGCTGCTGTACGTCGTGGAGTTGACCGTCTGGGTTGATCCGACGTAGTTCGCGGAGTGGGTTCTGACGGCTCCCGCGATACCCCTTGCGCCTGCAATGTCCACAGCCGCGTGGACCTTCAGGAAGACTCCTGTCACGCCACCGGTCGAACCCACTCCAGCCGTGGTGAAGGTCGAAATCTCCCCGTCGTTCGCATCTGAGATGTAGCTGGTTCCGTTCGTCGGAGGGTTACCATTGACGCAGTTGTACGCACTTCCCGCCGAAGCGGTCCACTGGGTGTTCGTCCCGTTGCCAGTCGGCAGAAGCGTCTTAACTTGGATCGTTCCGAGGAACGAATTGTTGATGGAGCCTGTAGTGTCCGCCGCATAAAGATCGTCCCAGTAGCACGTATTCGTTCCTTGGGGACTTTCTAGGCCGATCCCGTTTGAATAGGCATTGGCTGTTTTTTGCGTGTTGACACCCGACCCAGAGAGAACCGAAACGCCATTGATGAGGAGGTTAAAGGCTCCTACGGTCCCGTCGATAGTGGCTTGCAGTTCGATATAGACGTAGGTTCCGTTCATGTCGGTCCCCACCACATTTCCGAGGGAAACGCCTGAGGAAGCCGGGTCGCCACGATAGACGTAATAGGTATGGTTGTTCGGCTGATACGCCACGCTCATCTGGACGGAAGATCCATCCATCATGCAGAGCACGGCAGCTACCGACGAGCTAGCAGCGCTGTTTTGTCGGACAGCGCAGCCCACGGTGGAAGTGACCAGATTCTGACCGTAAGCGTGGTAAAGCTTGCTGCCGTAGTTGTTGGTGGTCAGGATCGCAAGGCCCGTTCTTGCGACGGAGGTCGTGAGCGTCCACGAACCACCCGTCGAAGTCCAGTAGTCAGTAAGATCGGTGGCCGCTCCTGTGGAAGCGCCGTAATCATCGAAACCGTCGAGAAAGAGGATTGCCATGTTAGCTTCTCACCACCGTAAGTTCAAGAGTTAGGGCAAGAAACCCTGAGATGCTGTTGATGTTCAGAGCGAGAATGTCTCCCGCGCTGACCGAGGTCGTCCAACCCGTCAAAGTCGAGTCCGTGTACTTCGTGCCGCTCGAAATAGTAGGTTTGGCAGCCGCGCAGATCGAATCCCCGCTTACTGGATGGGTTGAACCTCCGTCGAACTGGGCGTAGGTGCACTTCTGAATGTCGATGACCGTGCTTCCAGAGGCAACCCCAAGGACTGTTACCGCTGTGATCGTGCAAGCGAAAGGAATGGGGATCGAGATGACCAGACCTGTTGCTGTGATCGCATTGACGCCATCGCCAAAGACGAAGGGGATGCCTAGGATCGTTGCTGCGATAGCGTTGTTGAGGGTTTCGAGGTTGACCGCATCGAGTGGATTGGTGGGATCGGGGACGTTGCCGATCTGGTAGAAAAGCTCAAGAGCCTTCCCCAGAGGAAGATTGACTTGAGCCATTTATCTGTACTCCACTTCAGCCCAGCAATCCGAAGCCGTCGCCAAGGTCAATGTCCCCGACGTCGTAGAGATCGCCCACGAGACCCCGTTAGTGAACAGGACCCCTCCGTCTCCGCCGTAATACTCGTCGATCTCGGTCGGCCCGTCCGCGACTCCGCTCGACATGGGGAACTCGCGAATCGGGGTATCCCCGTTAATGGGAGGAATGTCGTTGTCGAAGAGCATCAGGATGCGAAGGCCGCTAACGAAGTTCCATGCTCTTGCGTGATAGGAGAAGCCTCTTGAAGCTTTGGAAGTGTTGGCGTTGACCGTTCCAT
Organism: Fimbriimonas sp.; assembly: GCA_035550555.1. Lineage (GTDB taxonomy): Bacteria > Armatimonadota > Fimbriimonadia > Fimbriimonadales > Fimbriimonadaceae > Fimbriimonas. The sequence continues at coordinate 15,075 of DASZPA010000158.1, read as the reverse complement.
AGCTCGCGTCCGCACTCCACTGGACCCCTACGGGCGCGTAGCTCGGCGTGTTGGCCGGAGCAGTTAGGGTCGGAGTGAAGGGGATGCTGGACGCCTGGACCGTGATGGAAACAGGACCTGTCCCGTCGCTTGTCGTAATGGGTGAGATGAGGATGACGAAGAAGTAGCTATCGGCATTGACTGGTCCGCCGTAATTGATTGGTTGCGACTGGTTGACCGCGGTCGCCAGGTCGACCGCACTGACAATGCTGAAGGTTCCCTTTTGTTCGAGTTGAGTGTTTGTGAATATCTGATCGGCCTGTGCGACCCCAAAGCCAATCTCGCCACCCGTAACATTCTCGTCAATCGAGAGGTTGACACTTAAAGAAGCCAATCCCCCTACCGCATAGATGAAGGTCGCTGCTGGATCTGACGGATCGGTGGTGCTATCCCAGGTAACCGCTGCCTGCGGAGACTGGAAGCCCATCGTGGTTCCGACGCCTTCGATGGGAGTAGGGAAAGCGCCTGAGCCGTCTACTTGATAGGTCGTGCCGGCTTTTAAGATGACGGGCGAGAGAGCACTGGGGCCACTTCCCGTCGTACCGTTCCCATTGTCTCCCGCCGAGCCGTCTGGCGTTCCTGTGGGAGACCAAACAACGTCTGCGCCGCTGACAACAATCTGAGCTCTTGCAACCCCTCCCTGATTGGTTTGGGAGTAAGCCTGGGGCATGACTCCCAGCGGAGTGCCGTTGACAGACGTTAATGTCCCGAGATACGAAAGCCCGGCGACGTTGAGAGGGTCCGACGTCCCGAGAGTCAGAACTGCGGCTTCATCATCTAAGACATCTGCATTCCAGTAGATCGTCTGCCATTCGAAGTCGTAGAGCGTGATTGCGACTTGAGCAAGAAAAAGCGAAGAGGTGTTCCTGATGGCGTAGTTGTTGGGTGGAGATGTGACGCCCAAGGTGGTTGGGACTGGCGTCCCACCGCCTCCGCTTTCAATGATTCCGACGACTGATTTCATTTAAGCGAACTCCTCGATGGTGAAGGGGGTGTCGTCGGTGTCCGAGATGACCCAACGCGGAACGGAGCCGTTTTCCAAAAGGTCTTCAGCGCCGCCCGGCAGGATCTTCAGAACCCAAGCCGTCGAAGTCGTAACCCCGCTCGTTGCGCCGACGTAAAGAATCGCCGTCGTGTGGTTGTTGGTGATCGTCAGCTTTCCTCGGTGGTAGCTGGGAAAATAAGCAGTGAGCCCTGAAGGAAAGGTCGGTGTGATCGCGGGAAGTGCGGCCGTGGATGCTCCCGAGATTTGCACCGCCGCCGAGCTGCTGACAGAGCCCGTTCCTTCAGAGAGGAGGGTAGTCGAGCGAAAGACGACATCCGACACTTACTTGCCTCCCTTCACCCGGTTCAAGCGCGGGTTTGCTTTGTGGGCTTTAGCGGAGGCGTTCCTTGCGGCGGAGGCGATAATCGCATCTGCCGACTTCTTTGAATAGCCTTCCTTTTGAACCTGCTGACTAGCGGCTTTGAAGCCGATATGCTTTTTCGCCATTGCGATCTCCTTTGGGTTGAAATGCAAACGGCCCACCCCAAATCCGGGGCAGGCCGTCTCTCCTTTTGTCGTTTTATGAAAATGCGCTAGATGCGCAAACCGGAAATGGGAAAGCCCAGCGAGTTAGGCTGGGCTTTAGCTCACGAGACTAGGTGCGGCTTAGCGGTTTCCGCTACCCTTCTTGATGTCGTCGACCTTCTTTTTGATCGCGGACTGGACTTCTTTCCAGAGGGAAGAATGCTCTCTCGCGTAAGCCTTCGTGTCGTCGTCGATGATCGAAGCGACCGTGTGCGCGGGTTCGATGAAGTTCACGAGTTGAGCGTTTTCGGCTGTACTATCGGCCATTCCGACTACGGAGCCGTCCGTAGCGATGATCGGGCAACCGCTCGAACCGTGACTCAGAGGCAAAGAAACCGGAAGCAATCCGTTCTGTCTCTCGAACCCGCCGACGATGCCTTCCGAGATGATGTTTTCGACACCTCGCGGCGTTCCGATAGCGTAGATTCGATCCCCCGGCAAGAAAAGGGCTTCGCTCGATTCAGGAACTACCAGCGGCTCGATCCCTTCACGTGGTTTTTGCAGCCAGATCAGTGCCAGATCGTGCGCGTCGTCTTCCTTCCAAACCTTTGCCGTTCCGAGATTCCCGCCTGCTCCGTCTTCGAGCGCGATGGGAGACATACCCTTTACGACGTGGTAACAGGTCGCATAAAGGTCTCGGCCATCTTTGTCCCTGCCGACATAGAACGCAGATCCTTGGCTGATCGCGGTTCCTGTCGAGTCCGTGGCTGAGCCGATCACGGTTACGATGGATGGCGAGCACCGATGAAACAGTTCGACCGCCGTGAATGTCGGGTCTTGGGCAGCCAGGATGAGCGCCAGAAGCATCGCTCACACTATATCAAAGCTGTTGAAGCAACCGGGCCGTTAGACCCCGGCTTTGCTTCCCATGGCCTTCAAGATGTGGTCCCACTGATCCTGTTGATTCGCCTTCTTCGGAACCACCGGACGCGTCATGATTCCGAGCGGCGAGAGTTCGGGAGCCAGATTCGCGCCGCGTCGGTAACCTTCTTCCGCCGACTGAACTACGATTGGCTCAAGCAGGTTCTTGAGTTCCTGCGTGTAGTCGAACTTCGGATTCCCTTTCTGCAGAACGCCCTTTGTATGTTGGCCTTCGCTGTTGTAGATTCCTTGCGCGAGATCGACAGGGAGTCGAACTGCGGGGGTCAGTTTGTTTCCGATGTAGCGCCCGACGGTGGACATGGGTTCCGCAGGACTGACCTTTCCGGCCTCAGACTTCGCCCCGAGAAGTGCTTGAGCGATGACCTTGGCAGGCTCGCCTTCCTGGGCGAACATGTCGATTCGATTCTTGCCCAGTTCCATCGTTCCGAAAGAGGACGATTCAGGATCGAGGTCGAGTTTCGCGCCGAGAAGCTGCTTGGCAGCTAGGCCGATGATCACATTCCCGGCGGCAACCTTCGCGTACCTCTGAAGAATCATGTTCCTCGCCTGACGTGTCTTCGCGGCCCACAAAGGCCGACCGAGCGAATACTCCCACTTGGAGACCGTATAGCGTGGCGAGAAGAGCGCCCCACCTAAAGGAGCACTGCCTTTTGCCTCCTTCGAGATAGAGCGGCCCGTCATCGTGCCGATCTCATGTGCCATCGCGTGAAGGAAGTCCGGATCGTTCGGTGCGACTTGAGATGCGTGCTTGAACATCTGCCAGCGTGCCTCGTTCAGAAAGCCGTTGAACGCGGCGCCGGAATGCTCGAAGACTTTCCCGAGTGCCGGGATCTTGTTCACGAGGTCCGCCGCTAGACTTTCCTCCATCTCGGTCACGGTCCCGTGCGGCTTGGCCATGACCTCATCCATGCCGGCCGCTTTGGCCTTTTCCCAAAGTGGATCGTTCATAAACCGCGCAAGCTGCGCGTTAGCCGCCTTGTCTCCGCCGACGTACCCCTTGAGCATGGGTCCCCAAGATTGGAGCCACGCGCGGGGGTCGACGAACATCGGTTTGCGTCCCTGCATGAACGGAGCCGATGCGTGGATAGCAAGTTTGAGGTTTCTGGAAAGACCGTTGACGATCCCCGACGCCACCGAAAAAGCCTTCCCGAGTTCGGTTTTCTGTCTGAATTGAGCCACCTTCGCAATGGCGTTCATCGACTGCCGCAATCTCAACTTCTCGGCGGTAAGCGCTTCTCTCGTGCCCTTGTATTTCCCGCTCAGAAGATCGAGGACATTCTCTTCGCTGAGATGCGGTAAATCCTCGGCGAACCTCGATAGAAGCTCGTTCACGGACTTTGCGCCGTCCGAAACATAGTGCTGCGCCAGGGCTCTGGCGTCTTTGGCGAGAAGTGCCTTTTGCTGGGCATCCAGGGTTGAGAAGTCAACCGCGCCCCTTTGTCTGGACCGCAGTCCACCTGCTCCGACAGGCTCTTTCATCGTCTCCGCGCCCGTGAGCTTGCGCATTCTCGCGATGATGCCCGCGCGGTCTTTCGGTGAAAGAGAACCAGCCTTCGGTGGGGCTTGCGCTTTCAGGGAATCCGTGAGCTGAGACTTGACCGAATCGAGTTCCTTCTGAAGTGAGAGGATCGTTTGGGCGTGCTGGTCGATGATTTTCTGCTGACTGCTCGAAAGAGATTCTCCGAGGTTCGCGGCCTTTGCTTGGGCCGTGAGTGCCGCGTGCGAAAAGTCGGGATTGTAGGCAGCCTGTAGCGCCATGCCTCCTTCGTGCCAATTCCCCCGAATCCTTTGAGACGCGCTGTGGATAAGATCCATCTCGTCGGCGAGGCTCTTTTGTTCTTCCTGAAGCCGAAGCGCCGTGACGGGATCGGCTTCCTTGTTGATGTGATCCGTGATCTCGTTGGAACGGTTCGCGATCTGCCTCTTGTAGTAGGCGATGGCTGTTGCCTCGTCGTTGGTCGGAACTCGGCTGGTATCTCGAATGACTTTGCGGGGGTCGATCTTGCCCGATTCGACAAGTTGACGCCCATGCTCCGACATCTGCTTCGCCGTAACGCCTTTTGCCGGCAGAGGCTCTTGGCTCTTGGCTTCGCGCTCGGGGTTCTCGAATCGACGAGCTAAGCCCGTCGCTGCTTGGTCCGCTTCATTCGCTTGCGTCCCTTTTTGCTGAAGGGGCTTTTCTTCGGTTGGTCGAGGTCTTTGCGCATTTACTTCTTGCGGGGAACCTTGTTTGGTAGGTTCTTGATTGGGGTTTTGGCGAACTCCTTCGCTACTTTGGGTGACGGGCACTTGTCCCTCGCTTTCGATGGGTTGTGTTCGCAAATGGCCATCATCTTCTGTTGGGCTTTCGATCGGGCGGGCATTGTTTTCTCCTAGGTGATCCTCGTAAGCCTTCTGAATCTGCTTGTCCGTCAGTTTCAGACCGTGAGACGCCGCGAACTCTTTGATGTGATCGATGATTTCGCGAGTGGTGTACTTGCCCTCTTCGTAGAGTGAGGCTGCGTATCTGCCTACGTGTCCTAAAATCTCTGGCAGGTTTGAAGGGACGCCTGAGCCGATGTTTCCTTTGTGGAGGGAGTCCTTTAAGTCTTGGACTATCTCTGCACGGTCGGCGCGGATGTCGGAAAGGGTGCGCTTTGGTCGAGTGGCGTTATCGAATTCGGCTGTCTTGGAAAATCGCTCAATAGCTCGGTCATTCAGGTCGTACTTCTTATCCCGGACGATACTGCCGATGTGAACCCATTCATCCGCGATTCTGTCATTGTTGCCGCCAGAGGTGGTCAGTCCAGTGTCCGCGACTTGTCGCACCTTGACCATCCCATTGTTGTGGTCAATGTCCACAATCGCGAGACCCCGATTCGTTTGTCCGAACCGCTTGATACCTACGCCATCCCCGATGTTTAGCTTCGTCGTGTCCTTCTTGAGGGCATCCTGCAAGAATTTGATTTGTTGCTCTTGGCCCGCAGTCTTAAATCGCCTGCCCTGCAAATCATCAAGTTCCTTTTTGGCATCTTTCTTCCACTGTGGCGATTCGGTAGGGGTAGCCTTAGCCGATGACTCAGGAACAGAGGGCGCGGATTGCGAAGGGGTGCGCGAATTGGGTCGAGTGGTATTGCCAGTCGAATGGGATTCGCTTCCCGGACGTCGCTGCTGACCGCGTAATTTGGGAGCGGATGAAGAAGCTTCAGGAGTCGCCCTTTTCTCCTCCGACCTCAGCCAATACTTTGCCTGCTCCGCAATGCGCTGATCGTCAGATGACTCTAGGGCATCCCGCATAGACTTCGCGGCCTCGTCTTCTCGCGCCTTCTGTGCTTCCACCCAAGCTTCTTTGCTCGGATACCGTTGGCCGACCGTTGTCCCGTCAGGCGTGAGCGTGACCCAGCCGACCGCTCTCTTTTCTCCCGTCGAACCTACGCCCTTCGGGAAACCATTTGCGCGATACCATTTGCCATCTGTGCCTTGGAACTCAATAACCTGAAATGGCTGCCCGATTCGCTTTTGGTGGTCTTTTCGGACGGCCTCGACAACGCGGTCTATCAACTCGGCCCTGGCTTCGGGTGCCGTCTTGTCTACTGTTACCGGGGCGGGTTTCTCAGGGGTAACAGGTTTTTGCGGCATTCGCTCGATGACAACGCCGTCCGTCTTCGAGCCCACCTGTTGCGCCTTCCCTGTTTCCCAACCCCAGACAGGCGCGTGCTGCTGATCGATGGAATCAACCACCCTGCCGGTTGCCTTCTCGTTACCGTTAGCGTCGATGTCATGGAACGAGCGCGACCCGCTTCCGCCACGGCCTACCTTCATCGGCTTACCGTCCACCAAGACGGTCTCACCTTGTTTCAGGTCGCCCATGTCGAGCGGCTTAGGGAACTGTTTGACGGAGGGTTTTGGAGCCTCGCCACGCAGGTCCATACCCAACTGCCCGGACTTCTCGCCGAGAGTTTCAGGAGCAAGCGTCAGTTGCTTGCCGACGGGGTTTTCTACCGGAGCGGCTGGCTTTTTAGCCTTCGAGGCTTCGGGAGCCTTTAGTTCAAGGTCTTCGGGATGGCCTGCAAAGAGGTCGTTTCCGGCTGCGAGCTGCTTGACTTCGGCTCTAGGTGAAAGACCGTGATTAGCGTCCTCGGCCAATCCACTTGGCTTTCCGAGTTCGGATAGACGCCTCCCGCTTGCGCTTTCTGCGGCATCGACGACTCGCTGGACTGCGGTACCGAGTGTCTTTTTGGAGGGGTTTGATGCATAGGTGGCCGCCGCTTCTTCTAGTATACGTGCCGTCTCGGGGTCGGTTGCAATAACTTTCCTTGCAAACTCCTGTCTTGCCGCCGCCTCGGTCTGCGCCGTCTTATCTACAATGGTTTCGCCAACCGCTCGGCCACGAGTCATCGCAAGGAGCATTCTTTGAGACGCGGCGAGATTCCGCGAAGCCATGTCCGCGATCTTCGCACGCTCTTTCAGTGCTAACCCTTCGTCAAACTCGCCAAATAGGTCTCCCGTCCCGCCTGATCTGTCAATAATCGGTGCGGTTCTTGCGAGTTCTGCAAGTGTCGCACCCTGGCTACGGGTCTCGATGTCGCCCTTGGCCGCTTCCTTCATGGTCGCTAACTCTCGGCGCGGATCGAGTTTTGCGTCCGCAATTCCGGCGGCAGCCGCTTCTGGAACGTCGCCGCCCTCAACCATCCTGATCGACTCAGGCGAGAGGCGCATGAGGCTCATTGCGTCTCGCGCAACGCCAGACCTAGGATTAAGTCCGTAGGCTTTTAGCTGCTCAGGGCTGGCTCGAAGGTCTCGCAGGACCGACACTGCATCAATAGCCGTTCCCTTCCCGTCGCGAAGATTTTGAAGTGCTCCAAGTGCCCTGGCGGTATCGAAGTTGATACCGTCCGACTCCCTGAAAACGCGAACTGGCACGGTGGGTTCGCCAGTGCGAATTGCAAGTTCGCGGCGATGGTGTCCGTTCATGACGTAACGGTTTCCATCAGAGGTCTCCCAAACTGTCAACGGGCCACCCGTGGCCTGATCGTAAGACGTGGAGCCCTTCAACGCGTCTGTGACGGCATTCTCGGGATCGTTTACCCCTACCTTCTTATATTGAAGCCCTGGGTAGACGCCTATGTCGTTCGGATTCATCCGCTCTTCAGTAAATGGATGGCCTTCAGCGCTCGAAAAACTCTGCGGTACGACGGGCTGTTGTTGGGGAATACCCTTTTTGATAGCTTCCGCCAGGTCGCTTTCGATCTGTGGGCGGTTATACTTGGGTCCTCTCGGGAGTGCCGGAACGTTCGCCTGTGCTTCGGGTCGCGGCCCGAGAACTGCCTTGCTTCCCTCAAGATCGCCGCTCATCATCGAATGAGCAAGCAATGCGTTATCGTAGACCTGTTTCGGGTCCCAGCCTTCCGACTTGATCTTGTTATCGACTGTCAATAAGAGGTCGGGATTCTCTTTGAGGTTGGCCCAGTCGTGACGAAGCCACATGCCCAGTTCCTGCGGAGTTTGGGCGTGACGAATGGAATTGGTCTTGGAAATGAACGCGTCTACGTCCGCCAAGGAATGCGTAGGCCCTTCACCGTAAATCTTCTGCCACTCGGGAGGGGATACGAGCTTCTGGATCGCTCCATAGTCGCCTTCCTTATCGAGGGCTTTCCACTGCTTGTATCTGTCGCCAAGGAATGTCTTGGGATCGCCTGCACCGCCTTTTTCGTAGGCACGAATCTGCTCGCGGTATTGGTTTAGTTGGTCTTCCGACATTAAGCCGAGGGTAGGCTTGGGCGGTGGAGACTGAATCGACGCGTCCGACGTATTGGGAGGCTGCTGAACAATGTCTGGCGACCCATATCCGGTTTGGGGGGACGCTTGAAAACTTCGTTCTTTCGCCGTATTATCCGGACGAAGTGCGGGCGTTCTACTGCCAGTATTTTGACCCTGAGAAACTCCTGGTGTTTGTGTCTTCGTCGGAGCCTCCGAAACAGTCGTAGGCTGCGTCGGCAAATCAACATGAAACGCCTTTGGCGCCTCGTCTTTCGGTAGATAGTTCCGCAACGTGTCCAGAACCGACCGATTAAGAGGCGAGCCTTCTGGAACAGCCTTTCCGAGTGCCGCCCGCGCACCCTTCAGTGCCACCGGAGCAAAGTGTCCCGCGCCTTCCAACAACCCACCAAACGCCGCGTTCTGCGCTGCTTCCTGAAGGTTCGATCCTGCCGCCGCAAATCCAGTCAGTGAAGGAATAACGGGGCCTTCCAAGAACTTCCCAGCCTGAATCATCCCCTGCTCAGCAATGCTTGCCGCTTCGGGTCCAAGTGCGGCACGGCCCAAGATCGCGGGTCCTGCAAGTAAAGCGGGGACCGTGTTCTCAATGCCGGTTCCAATGGCTTCCGAAAGCTGATTCCCTTGATCCAAGGTTAAGGCCTTGGCATTCGCGGCCGGAGGTTGTCCAGCTACCTGCTGAGACTTTCCAAGAAGATCGAGAACTGCGCCACCCAGTGTCTTTTGTGCGCCGGCAAAGACGTGCGCCTGGTGCCTTAAAGTGTTCGCGCCACCGAGCCTCGGAGCAGACGGGGGGAGCACCGGCTCGCCTGTTTTCGGGTTTGGTTGGCCGTAGTTGATGTACGCCTGCATCGCACTCTCAGGATCTTGCGTCCCCTGGAGAGAGATCGAATTCGTTCCTTGCGCCTTCATTAGCATTCGGTTAGCTGACTCAATCGGCATCTCGATACCGGTCTTCGTGAGCACCGAAGTCTGACCGTTGCGGTTCGCCTGCTCGACCTGGCCCGGATCGAACATCTCATAGAAAGCGTTCGCATACGGGTTTTGCGGGGGCCGATTCGGAGACGCACCTGGTTGCCTGGTAACATTGACAGCCTTCACGCCCGATGTATCCACAGGCTGTTGCCAAGACTCGAGGTTGTAAGCACTGGGCAAGCGTCCAAGAATGGTCTTGACGTAGGCTTGAGTTTCTGGATACGGAGGAACATCGCCGTACTTGTCAACCGCTCCTGGGCCGGCGTTGTAAGCCGCAAGAGCCTTCGCCACGTTGCCCTTGTATTTGGCTATGTTCTGGCTTAGATACTTTCCTGCCGCGTCGATGGCCTGGTAGGGCTGCATCGGATCGATACCGAACCCTTTGGCTGTTGGAAGCGTGAACTGAGCAATGCCCATTGCTCCCTTTGAGTTGGGCGCGAGATTGGTGTAGTCGCTCTCGACTTTGATGACGTTGTGCAATAGACCTGGAGGGAGTCCGTATTTGGATTCCGTCTTCTGGACCAGCGGGTAGTACTGATCGAACATCTTCCCGCCACCTGTGGGCACGGGAGGGCCGAACATGCGCTGACCGAGGTCGTCTTCCGGCTGCTGGACCGGTTTGGCGATGTCCCCGAACATGGCGTTGCCCAGGGCATCGTTTTGGGTTGCAGGTGCTGCCATTTATTGAGCCGTGATGCCGTACTGTCTGAGCTTCTGTAAGGCCTGCTGACGCGTCACCCTGCCTTGCTGGACCCACTTGTTAGCCGTGTCGATCATCTGCTGAATCGAGGCTTTGAACTGAGGAACCACCGCGTTCGGGTTATGCCCTCCAACGTACTGCAGGGGAGGGTTCCCAATGGGACCGGCGGGCAAACCTGAAGGGTTGAACGGCTTGTTGGTATTTGCTTGGAATCCCGGCTGGATGTTCGGCTGCGATGCCTGCCCAAGAGTATTGATTTGCTTGCGAACCTTGTTCAGATAGCCATTCGCCGCGATCTGCTGAGTTACGAAGTTGTCGTAAACCTCTCTTTCGGGTGTTCCCGGATCTGGAGGCACTCCACCGTTCGCCTTGAGGATGCTTCCGATCTGAGCATTCAGAAGGCTCGCCTGACCTTGCGCGTTCTTCTGCATCAACTGCAAAAGCTGAATCTGATTGTGTGTCGGATCGGTCGCAAGGGAGTCCAAATGATGCGCTTGAGCCGCAAGAGTCGCTGCCCGCGCCCTGAATTCTGGCTCCATGAGCCTCGTCTGCTCGCGAATCTTGGCAACTGTCGCGTTATCGAGACCTTGCTTCGACGTAGCGTTCATTAATGCCGCGTCAGCTTCCGAGTTCGCTCGTTTTGCCATCGCCTGAAGGTTTGCGAGCTTCGCGGGATCGAGCATCCGTAGTTCGTCCGCCTTCGCACCGAGGAACCCGGCATCCGCTTTCGCTTTCTGCCCCTGCTGGATCTGCATCTGCTCTTTAGGGCTGAGATCGCCAAACCCTTGAATCTGCTCAGGAGTCCAGTTCGCAAAGGCTGGGTCCTTCTCTTTGATCATCTGGGCAAAAGCGATCCTTTCGGCTGGTGGAGCGTTCAACATCCCTTTGAAAAGGTTGTCCGTTTCCTTGGAACTTGCACGGGCCAATACGCCTTTCAACCTTTCGTCCGCGCTGATATTCGCTACATCGCGCCTCGCGTCAGCACCGATGTTCGCCACGTCGATTCGGCCCTGGTTGTTCTGCTGGTCCGCGACGTTCTGTCCAAGAACCCTCGCGGCAGACGACATCTCACCCGCGATCGGACGGTACATCTGGGCACCATACTGGGCCATTCTCGCCTGCTCGTTCGCGGCTTGAACGGCGCTCTGCAACAAAGCCATCTGGTGCTGGTGCTGGGCCATCTGGTTCTGAAAATTCGTTTGGTTCTGCTGCTGCAAACCGCCTTCCAGATTCCCCACGAACTGCTCAGGCTGGTTACCGAATCTCGACTGCATCGACGAGGCCACAAGAGCCGTGAGAAGCCCCGTCAAAGGGTTAAAGACTCCCGCCTGCATATGAGGCGTGGGAGAGCCCATCATCTGCTGCTGTAGGTCGTGGACGTTCTGCCAACCCTGTTGGCCTTGCTGCATCAACTCGTCCGCCCTTCCTCGATCCTCACCGGCCTGGCCTTTCATCCAGTCGATCATCGCTTGGATGGCCGGGTTCACCGTGACCGGGGGGCGCTGCGCTTTCGCGTCGGCAGCTTGTTTTGCCTGAACGTCTGCCTGCACCGAAGGGTTGAGGGCCGCAGACGTATTTCCCGATGCAAGGTTGACCGCCGCTTGCTGAGGCGCACCGTTCGGAGAAGCAACGCCGGCCGCCGAAGGAGACTTGGCCGGAACCGCATCCGCCTTCGCCTGCCTGAGCAAAAGGGCATCCGGGCTGTTTGGAGGAGTGATCCCGAGTGCGCTCATCCCGTCCTGAGGAGTCGATGTAAACATGGGGGCGTAGGGGTTGAACATCGAACTCGGCAACGGAGGCCCCATCTGAGGAGGCCCACCTTGAGCACCCGCAATCGCGGACATGAGATCTACCGGGAACATCAGTACGCTCCTTGGCCGTTGTTCGCAGCGTCGTCACCGCCGCCCCTTGACCCGCCACCCATGCCGAACAGCTTCGCCCAACTACCGCCAGGGATCATTCCGATAATCGAGCCGAGTGTTCCGCCGAATCCTTGACCCACGGGAGCGTGAGGAGCCCCGTAGACCCCTTGCGCGTATCCGAGGACGTTTCCAGAGTTCGGCTGGAGACCCTGAAGCCCTTGCATGTAGGTCTGGTAAGCCTGCATCTGACCCTGAGGCGAGTTGATCTGATTGGCGTACTGCGTGGTCGCACCGTTGGCACGGTTCATCGCCGCCAGTCCAAAAGCCTTCGCAAGAGCCGGATTGTTCGCAAACATCTGTCCTGCCTGCCCTGCCTGCGTCTGGGCCTGACCCCTTGCGTACTGGCCGTAGGAGTTTTCGAGTTGATTCCTTCCCTGCTGGGTGGTGTACTGACCAAGCCCCGTTACCGCGTTTTCCGCCGTCGGGAGCTGCTGGTTTTGGAAGTTCATCAACGACTGCTGGTATCCCGCCGATTGTTGGAGGAGGGGCAAGAGAAGCTGCATCACCTGCTGCTGTTGATGCCACTGGTCCAAGGCGTCATTGGTGCCTGGAGGCGTGAATAAACTGGTAATCGCGTCGAAGAGACCCATTGTTTCCTTACCTGTAGCCGATCAAATTCACGGTGTAGTCCATATTTCCGGTGTTCGTCATCCAGTCGATCTGCTGGTTGGAACAGGGGAAAGAACCTTGATTGGAGTTGCTGGACGTATCGTTCCCAGCACCTGAGACCGTGTAGCCGAGGATGTAGCCGTTCCCCTGATTGGGGTATCTGATTAAGAGAAAAGCGTCCGCCGTATCCCCCGAGGAGTTCTGGAAGTAGCCCTCCAAAAGAACTTCGCTCGCATTGGCTGGAACCGAAAGATTGAGAGTCGTCCAGGCCTGCATCGCAGACCCGTTGATGATCTGAGTGGGCTCGATGTACGTCCAACCGCTGCTCGTGGTGGACGTAGTCGGGGCCGTAGCGGGCGTCTTCGCGAGTTTCGAAATCTGAGACTGCTGCTGAGACACCTGCGCCCGCAGGTTCTGAATCTGCGTGAGTAGTGAAGGGACGCTCAAAGCTGGTCCGCTCCGTCGCGTCTCGGCTCGGTCTCCATCACAATCGAGTAGAGCCTCGTCCCTGGAACCATCGTGAGTTGAATGTCGATCTGGCAACCCAGACCTGAGGCTCCGGGCATGGTGTCTCCACCGTCCGCATACGGCGTCCCCGCGTCTCTCGTATCAAAGCGCCACACCTTCCCGACGGCATCCGTCGAGAGGTCCATCGTGGAGCTATCCGTCCCGCTTGGATACAGAATCCGCGAGATGCTTGCCGTCTGACCTGTTTGGATGTCGCAGACGATCCCGATGCGTCCGAAGAAGAGATTGTCCCAGAGTCTCCGATTGAGAAGCCCTGAGGTGATCCGGCAGGAAAGAGGCGTCGAACTTGCCGTGTTCTCGTGCGTGTACAGATTCCCGTCCGATCCTTGGAGCAAAAGAACCTTGCCGCCCGAAAACGTCGCGTACGCCATCGACTCCGCCCCGAAGGAGAGCGTGTCTTCCACCCAAAACCCAAGTGTTTCGTCGTAGACCAGAATCCGGTTATTGACCGTCTGACCGTTTGGAGTGTAGGCGAAGTAGTATCTATCGAACGTCGCCTGACCCGAGCACCAAGGAAGTCTCGATTGCGGAATGTTCAGCGTCCTGTCGTCCACGACCCTCTTCGTGATGGTCGGCATGAGCGAATAGGCGTTTCCACCTGCATAACCGTAGAGCCCCGAGGACCCGTAGGTGAATCTCCTGATCTCCCTGTTGTCGTCGAAGAAGAAGATCAGATCCTTGTACTGGGCCGTAGCGCTTTGGGCATAGACGCCCGCTCCCGCCACAATCGAGGGCTGAGAGAGGGAGTACCCGTCGATTCCGGTGATGGCGTAGGTGTTCTTTTGTGTCCACATGAAGACCGACGCCGATCCTAAAGCCGCCGCCGAAGGAGTCGCGAAGCTTGCCGCCGTCTCACCCGCTATCGTAATCTGAGTCCCGGACCTCGTGATGGGGTTGCCGTTGTCGTCGGTCTGCAAGATCAGGTTGAACCTAAAGGGTTGGGCCTGCTCCGAAACCCCGTAAAACGAAGTCCCTCCCACGAAAAGACGGGTATTGGCATAGCCCATCGGGTAGCCGATTGGAATAGGGATGTTGTAGGCCGAAGGAGCGTATCGGGCTCCGAGCTCCAATGTGGTAACCGTGTCTGTCACATACTGAACGGCGTCCGTTTCATTAACCAGGACCCACGCCGAGTAAGTCCCTCCCAAGACCGCACCGCTCGCCGTCGAGGTATCGAGGCTGAAGTGTGTCGAATCGATGCGCGTGATGATCCAGGTTCCATTAGCTGCGGAGTTCCCCGTGATCGTGACCTGTTGGCCGGTCTGAAGATTGTTCGCTACCGATGTCTCAACCACGATGGGAGTAGCGTTTGTGACCCCCACAATCCCAAGGCCCGTGGTCCAATTCGAGAGCGTCACAGAGAAGGCATACAGATAGTCGCTTGAGCCGAAATCCTGTCTGTAGACGTTCAGCGTATCCACTCCAGCGTTCACGTCTTGGAACCTGAGCGGGTTGAAATAAGGGACCGCGACCTCGTAGCCGATATGCGTGTAGGCCGGTAGAAGCGTTCCAAACCCCTGATTCGGCAAAGGATTGGGAAGCATCCCCACCGAAGCGAAAGAGGGAGAATTGCCGGTGGCCGGCTGAACCGTCACCCCCGGGCTTTCGGTCGCCGTTCCTTTGTTGAAGTAAGCAAGCGTGTAACTCGCCTGCGTTGGATCGTTGGGAGACGTTCCGTACAAAGCCCCTTGCCCCGTCGCGGTCCCTCCGAAGATTCCAAAGATCGTCCACTCGAATGGAGGCTGGTAAGTAGACGATGGCATACTCAGAATCAGGTCGGTCACCTGCGTTCTGTCTGCTGCCGGGATGACCGTCAAGTCAAACGAGATCGCAAACAGCGAAGGCCCAAACCCAGCCGGCGCCGCAGCGGATTCCCAATAGGCGTACTGGATCGTGCTGAGAGTGGGATCGAAAACGGTCTGCGTTCCACCAATCGTATCGATGATCTCGATCTTGTAGTTGCTGAGGAAACTTGGACCACCCGGCGCATCGGCTCCAGGCTGGATGATAAAAACTAGTTGGGTCGAGGTGGAGAAGTCTTTTGCCGTCCACGTTAGGTCGATGGCGTCTCCCATGTTGTAGGTGCCATCGCGAAA
>DASZPA010000157.1:0-20274 GCA_035550555.1 Fimbriimonas sp. | reverse complement strand
GATCCAACGAGGCGTAGCAGAGCCCAAAACCAGGGCGCCAACCACAAATCCCCATACCGCAAAGCGGTTCCATAGATCAGCCCAGGGTCGGGGAGCCTAAGCGACCCTACCCTGGGTCCATCCCCAAAACCGATCTTCCGGACCAACCCTGAAGGGGTTGCAGCAGACTTCCAAAGACCATCGGCTCAGGTTCCGAAACCAACACTCGCCACTATTCCAGGCCGAAATCCTGCTTCGTCAGCCCTTCCACCTTCGCCTTCTGCCGGTAAAGCTCTTCCAACTTGTCGGCGATCGGGTCCAGCAGCTTCTCGTTCTTGGAAAACCCGAGCCCCATTGCCAGCGTGCCGTCCTCGCGGGCGTAAAGCTCGACGAACTCCGCGGCATCCACGTCGCCGATGGCGCCCACACTCTTCCCACCGTTGGGATCGCCTCGAAGCACCATGTGGATGTCCAGCATGTCGGAGAAGAAGTAGGGAATCTGGTCGTAGTTCTCGTTCGCCCCGGCCATGTTTCTTCCGGCCTGCTTGCCCTGCCATCGGGCGTTCAGATAGTGCTCGGCGTGCCAGCGATATCCCAGGTTCACATCCTGAAAGGCCGCAACGTCTCCAGCGACAAACACGTCTGGATCCTGGGTCCTCAGCTGCTCATTGACCACGACTCCATGCTTGGGATCGAGCGGGAGTCCGGCTCCCTTGGCCAAATCAACGTTCAGATGAACCCCAACTCCGACGACCACGAGATCGGCAGCAATTCGCTCCCCGCTCTTCAGAACCACGCTCGACACCGAGCCGTCACCCTCAAAACCGGCAACCAATTCGCCCATCCGAAACTTGGCGCCCTTCGATTCGAAGTAGCTCTTGATAAAGTTGCCCGTAAGCGGGCTCACGCTCCGCGACCACGGGTATTCCGTCGGCTCGACGATGGTGACTGCCACGCCCTGCTCGACGCAACCAGAGGCCACCTCCATGCCGATGTAGCCCGCGCCGACCATCACAGCGCTTTTGGCAGATTTCAGAGCCTCGCGGACCGCGAGCGAGTCATCCGCCGTGCGGAACAGGTGGACTCCTTTCAAATCGATCCCCGGAATCGGGGGGTTGTTCGGAGTCGCGCCCGTCGCGATCAGCAGCCGGTCATATTTCAGCGTCGAATCGTCCGAGAAATCCACTTCCCGTGCCGCGGTGTCCAACGAGACGGCCTCGACGCCTCTCTTCACCGTCACGTTGTTCTTCTCGTACCAGGAAGGATCCTTCGATTCCGCGTCAGCCGGCTCCGCCTGACCCAGCAGCATTCCTTTCGAAAGCGGCGGTCGGTCGTAAGGCCACCAACTTTCCTTTGCCACGATCGTGACCGATCCGTCCGCGTCCAGTTCTCGGATTCCCACCGCCGCCTGCGCCGCAGCCGCCCCGCCGCCAATGATCAGATACTTCACAGCACCCTCGCCCATGAAGCTACGTTACCCTTGGACCTGGAGGAAAAACTCCGCCCCCAGACTCGGACCGCAGCCCAAAAAGCTACCAACCCACTAACCCAAGCTGCCCTGACCGCAATTTCCCGGCATTCTTCGGGAACAGCTCGCCGTTTCATTCAATAATATAGGGTTAGGATCTGAATGGAACGGGCTAACAAAAAGGTCATCTGCGCTCTCGACACTCCTGATTTGGACGAAGCGATCCGGATCACGCGGAGGCTTTCTCCTTACGTCGGAGCGTTCAAGATAGGCCATGTCTTGACCCTTCCTTATGGCCTCGACGTGATCGACCGGTTACAAGACGCCGGCGCCTCGCGCATCTTCCTCGACCTCAAGTTTCACGACATCCCAAACACTGTCGCGCTCGCGGTGTGCGAAGCGGCTCGCCGCAACGTCTGGATGCTCACGCTCCACATCGCGGGTGGGCCGGCCATGCTCACCGCCGCGGTTGAAGAAGCGAACAACTGCGAGGTCGACCGGCGCCCGCTCCTGATAGGCGTCTCGGTGCTGACCAGCCTGGATCAGAACACCTTGAGCAACTACCTGGGCATCGAGCGAAGCATCGAGGACCAGATGGTTTACTTGAGCAAGATTGCCATGGACTGCGAGCTGGACGGGGTCGTGTGTTCCGCCCAGGAGATCGGCCCGATCCGAGAGGCCGTTGGCCACCGCGGAGTGATCGTCACGCCAGGCATCCGGCTTCCAAACACCGAATCGCACGATCAGCGGCGGGTCGGTGACGCGCGAACGGCGCTCCAGAGTGGGGCCGACTATCTCGTGATCGGCCGCGCGCTCATCCAAAGCCACGACGTTCTGGACACGCTCGCCCAGTTCGGCCTCCTGGATACGGCAAACTCTTAATCGCCTTGCCGCGATACCAAGACCTGCTCCCCTGGTTTGATTCTCATAGGCGCGACCTGCCTTGGCGCCGCACCCAAGATCCCTACGCAATCTGGGTCAGCGAGGTGATGCTTCAGCAAACACAGGTCGCTACGGTCATTCCCTACTGGCATCGGTGGATGGCACGCTTTCCCACCGTGGAGTCTCTCGCTGTGGCAGATATTGAGGACGTCTTGGCGGTTTGGCAAGGGCTGGGCTACTACCGACGTTGCCGGATGCTGGCACAAGGGGCAAAGTTCGCGAAGGAGAAAGGGATACCGACAACGGTCGAGGAGTGGCTGCGAGTTCCCGGGGTGGGCCGCTACACGGCCGGAGCCATCGCCAGCATCGCTCAAGGGATTCCGGCTCCGCTTGTAGACGGAAATGTGGAGCGCGTCTACGCAAGGCTCAATTCCGATCCAGCATCCGGCCCAAGACTCAACAAGAACTCGTGGCTTTGGGCGACGGAGGTCCTGGACAAGGAACGGCCCGGGGACTGGAACCAGGCTCTCATGGAGTTAGGCGCAACCGTCTGCACTCCTGTGAATCCCTCGTGTGACCGATGTCCGCTTAGCGAGAGTTGCCTGGCGTACACATCAGGCGACCCGGAGCAGTTCCCCACTCCCAAGGTCAGGAAGACTGTGGTGGAGCTCCGACACGAGCTCTGGATCCCCCGGTTCCAAGAGCTCTTCGGAGTCGAGCAGATCCCGGAAGGCGAATGGTGGGCCGGAATGTGGCAGTTCCCGCGAGACACAAACGGCGAGCGCCAACCTCCGGCGGGCGACAGCCGTTACCTCGGCACGCTTCGACACACGGTCACCAGGCACCGAATCTCGTTGCGCGTTAGCGAAGTGGCTTGCAGGGCCAAGTACGACGGCCTGCGTTGGCTCTCCAAGGAGGAGATGTCCAAGGTCGCACTTCCGGCGCCGCAGCGTAAAGCCCTCGCTCTGCTATCTGGCCCGCAGGCAACAATGGATCTCTAAGGTGCTGCCCGAGGGCGACGCAGACGCCCATTGCCTACCTAGCTCGTCGACGGCTCTTTCGTGTACGTAATCCCGGCTCCGGAGCCCTTCGCATTGTTGACGCTCAGAGTCTTACCGTCGGAGCTCAGGGTACCGGCCTCAACTCCTCCGTTCTCGTCCATCTTCTTCTGCAATGCAGGATCTTTGATCGCAGCCTTCGCCTGCGCTTTGGCTTCTTCTATCGATTTCCCGTCGACCTTCGCGATGGTCATCGAAACGGAATTGCCGCTGATCGTCCAAGTTCCCTCCATCGTCGCCGTCCTGCCCAGGATGGAGAACTCCTGCTTGAAGGTCTTGTCCTTTGCGAACTCCACGGTCGGGTTGCCCATAAGAGAGGCAATTCGCGGATCGAGGCCGGTGGGAGGGCTGCCCTTCCACTTGCCGATCAGCTTGGCCTCCGGGCCGGCCGAGCAGCCGCATAGAATGAGAAAGATTCCGGCTAAGCCAAGGGATTGTAAGGAGAGTGAGTTCTTCATTTGATTGGATCGAGTTATCTAGGCCTTCGAAAGAGTCATGTATCCAATGCCATGGGTGAGCGACATGGTCTTGCCGTCCGCCCCGAGTTTCGCGGTCTGGTGGATGTTTCTTTGGATCATCGTCCAAGTCCTCTGATCCTTTCCGACCTTCGCTTTGAGCTGGGCAAGGGACATCCCGTTGAACGACTCAACGTCGAGCAGGACGGCATGATTACTGAGATGCCACTTTCCCAGTGTGGAACCGCCGCCGGTTCCATCGGTCATCGAAAACGTCTTGTCAGCCTTCAGAGTCAGCCGAAACGATTTGAGCCGGGCCTTCAACATCTTTTCGAGGCGTTGCGCGGAATGGCTGCTGGCAGGCACTCGATAATCGACCTCGTGCCATGTACCCGTCACGGTTGGGGCATGCTTCGCCAACGCCGCAGCCCCAAACAC
Source organism: Fimbriimonas sp. (assembly GCA_035550555.1). GTDB lineage: Bacteria > Armatimonadota > Fimbriimonadia > Fimbriimonadales > Fimbriimonadaceae > Fimbriimonas. The sequence goes on along the minus strand of DASZPA010000157.1, from coordinate 15,994 downwards.
GGGAAGTAAGCCGACTAGGGCGATTGAGACGAGATGTCGCACAGCGCCAATCATACATTGCCACCGTGAAATGGGTTGCAGCCTTTTGTCGTTTCGAGCGATAACTGACTAAACTTGTCGTATGAGCGAAGCACTCGAGATCCGTAAGTGCCCCGGCTGCAGAGGGCCTATGGAGCCACACCAGTTTGAAGATCTCCGCCTCGATCTCTGCCCGCGATGCGCCTCAGTGTGGTACGACGCCGGCGAGTTCACTCAGATGGTGAGCGAAGGACCGAGCGCCGTAGATGCCCTGGTTTCATCAAGAGAGGCGGCAACAGATCAGCTGGCGGAACGGCATGGAGGAGACTGCCCCAAGTGCGGAATCCCGCTTCATCGCAACCGCTACAAAGGAATGGATATCTTCCTCGAGACCTGCTATGAGTGCGGTGGAATCCTGATCTCCTGGGAAGACTTGAAGCGGCTGGATGCGGTGGCCCATGAGCATCCCGATCTCTCCCAAATGCCAAACGCGTCGCCTGAAGTTCTCGCCACCGGCGGGCAGCTTGATGCCGCCACCGCCAACAACCTCTTTCGAGCGCGCCTGGCACAGTACCGGTGGCAGCAAACGATGCATCCCATCAACTATCTTTAAGGGAGCTGAGACGGAAACTGCGCATTGGCGCCCTTTGTTTTATTGCATGCTTGGCGGCACTGGCGAGGCCGCAAGCCTCAGGCGCGACTAGTCGTCCCAAGATCGCGCTTGCGCTTTCTGGCGGAGGCGCCTACGGGTTTGCCGAGTTGGGCGCCCTCGAGTGGCTCGAAGAACATCGCATCCCTGTGGACGGAATCGCCGGCACAAGCGGCGGAGCCCTGGTGGGAGGCTGGTATGCCACTGGATTGGAGCTTCTGAACGACGAGGAGCTAGCGCATCCCCCACCTCACCGGTCGGTCGACGATATGCGCTTGCGTGGCGTCACCGAGGTGCTCCGCAACGTGGACGTCCCTTCGATGTTCCAATCGCTGCCGGACTATCGCGACCTGTGGACCGAAGCAAAGGCGGACGCGCGCAACTTCCCCTCGGGTCCGCTCCTCGGCTTCTCCAAGAGCGGGCTCCACTTTTCGAACGGGTTCATTCCGGGGCAGAAGGTCGGTCTCTTCCTGGACCGCATAACCCTGCGCTATCCGGTCGACTATCTCTACCAGGGCTCCACCGCGCCGTTCGACAACCTCCCAACGCCCTTCCGGGCGGTGGCCGTGGACGTCCACGGCTTCGACTATCGCAACTGGGAGCAGGTGGTTCTAGGCGGGGCGCCGCTTCCCAAAGCGCCGGGCTATCGCGTATCGCTAGCTCAAGCCATGCGCGCTTCGATGGCAATCCCCGTCGTCTTCACGCCAGTCTACATTCCCGACTTGAGAACCGCATCGGACCAGGCGCCCTACGAGCTGTTCGATGGCGGAGTCCGAGACAACTTCCCCACTGACGTGGCGATCGACGAGTTTCATCCGGACGTGGTTATCGGTCTGGGATTCCTGGTCGATCTCTCGCTTCTAAGCCGCGTCCTCACTCTCACGGGCCACCCTTCCATCCCCGTATCGATGGAGAAGGAGTCGAACGCGTTCAAACCCGGCAGCAACCCGTCCATGCAGCCATCGATCGCGCTAAAGGTTCCGCTCGACACTGGCATCTACTGGCCGTACCAGTTCGAGAGATGGAGAGAGCTGGCCTGGCAGGGCTACCGGTCCATGGAAAGGTTCTCACACAGCGCAAAGGGCAAGCAGCTTCTGCAGCTCTCTCTTCCCTTGCCCGAGTACATGAAATATCGCCTCGCCAGAAGATCGCGCCGAAGCACCGTGAATCCGATTGTCCGCGGCGTTACGGTCAAGCCGCCTCTGCCCGAGGTAACTCCGCCTCGCTCGCTTCAGCAGCTCCACGGCAGGCTCTCCGATCCCAACGTGCGAAACGTTCTGGAAGCGGCCGCCAGCCGAATGGCCGCCAAGACGGTGGCCGACACGGTCGATTACGAGCTTGCAGGAACCGAGGACGGTTCCGAGGTGCTCCTGCGGCCCCAAATCCGCCCGTTCGGCCCTCCGTATCTCGATTTGGGCGCCGAGGCTGGTATCCAGTCCGGCGATCGTCTTTGGGGCCAGTTCAAGACGGAGTTCTTGTCCCCGCACTTCATGCCGGACCTCGACTTTCGCGCCAATCTGAGCGTTGGCAGCCAACTCTTTGCGGGCGCCTCGTTCGACTGGCGGCCCCTTGGTGACGGCCTCTTCTTGCAACCCGTGGTCTCATTCACTCGCGAGCCGCAGTTCAGTTTCGCCGGTAACCACCGCTCCTCGGAGGCGGATCTTGATCACACGTCCGCGGGACTGGCCGTTGGATTTCGCGGCAACCGGTTCTCGGAGACGCGTCTTTCAGCCACGGTCGACCGGATTTCGCCGGACTCCGTGCGAGGAGAGTCACCCGAAATCGCCTCCGGATCCTATCGATCCCTTAACCTCCGATACTCCTTCGACAATTCAAACGAAGCCATTTTGCCCACCTCCGGCTATCGAGTGGACGCAAACCTCAAGCAGCTCTACGAGTTTCCGGGAGGACCTCCTACGCTCACCCAGGCAAGCCTGTTCGGGGAGGTGTTTCAGTCCACGTCGAGGCACGACAATCCGCTTTTCTTTCGGGCCGGCTTGGGCACGAGCTTTGGCGCCCATGCGCCGTTTGCCACCCAGTTCACCCTCGGAGGCTTCAACCTCATGAACGGCTACCGCATCGATGAGCTGCGAGGCGACGGCTACCTTTACGGCAGCGCCGGATATCTGCAGAAGATCTATCAGCTCCCCTTCTACTTTGGGGACGTGTACATGGGAGGATGGGTGGAGGCCGCACAGCTGCGCGAGCAAACTGCCCTGGATGCGACGATCGGCGTCTACCTCGACTCACGCTTGGGCCCCCTGTTTATTGGGGGCTCGTTCGCCGAACACGGATCGCCGAGGCTTCTCGTTACCCTCGGAATCTCACCCTGGGACCACAAGCGCTAGGCTCTCTACTGGCCGCTGTTCTTGAGGGAGGTGAAGTAATCCTTGATGGCCTGTCGGTTCGGCGCCGTGTCGCTGGGATGGAGATAGCACAGCACGCTCCCCGCCTCCTCGTATCCAAGCTTCAAAAGAAACGTCGTCTTTTCGTTTGAGGGCGGCTTTCCGACGCGGTAGATCGAAGAGTATTCCAGCGCCACGACCGGGAAGTTGGCGCCAAAGTCTCTGTGGATTTCGGCCACGTTATCTTCGAGGAACTTCTTGTCCACGTCGTGCGGCGTCGCCGGGTCCATTTCGTTGAGATTCCTGGGATTCAGCAGACGGTGCGAGAACTGGAGGCCGTCGACCACTCCGGCAAACTGCTTGAGCCACTCGCCGCGCTCGTCGAACATCGTGTAGAAGATCGGCACGAACGCCAGCTTCGGATTGATGGCGCGAGACTTGGCCATGACCTCCTTGATGTAGTCCACCGTGTACTTCCTTCGGTTGTTCTTGATCACAAAGTCGTCGGAAGCCCAAGCCTTCAGATTCGGATACTTGAGGCTGAGCTTCGCGATCTCCTCACCCCACTTCACATAGTCCTGCCGGAAAGGCTCGGAATAGCCGTGAGCCGTGATGATCGGAGGATTCTCGGAAGGCGGCGTGACCATGACCCACACGTTGATGCCGGCCTTCTGAGCCAACGGAAGAAAGCGGTGCAGGTCGTCCCAGTCGGTCGACTCGTGCCAGATCAGCCACTCGTACGTGTTGACGTGCAGGTCCTCGAGCTGGCTGATGAGCTTCTCGACGTCGACCCTCTTCGATTCGGGATCGTTTCCGATCTTCTGAACCCTCTCGGGTGCTTGATCGTACGTGCCGTAAGCGTGCCGCAAGGCATCCGCTCGAACCGACGCATAGGGATCTGATTGAGGAAGTCCCGCCAAGAGAAGTATCGCCGCTAACACCATTTGCCTCTTGTTGGATCAACGAGTCAAGCCACTGCCGGGTTCCCGTTGGGAGCGTCGGAAGAGTGTTTCCGCTCCGTGAAGGTTCTCTCCGTCTAAAATCTTTCGGAGCGGTGACAACGTATTGCAACTAATGGCCACGGATTCTTCCACGCAACCCCAAACCCGAGAAGACCCTCGTTTGGCGCTCGCCTTTCCAACCCTGACTTCAGCTCAGATTGAAGCGCTCCGTCCCTATGGAAAGGAAGAACGCTTCGCGAAGGAGGAGGTTGTCTGGGCGCCCGGCGTCGCCAACCTCTGCATGTACGTCGTGGTCTCGGGGGAGATGAAGATTCTGGATGGACAGTCGCACAAGTATGTGGCTTCCCACTATCCGGGCTCATTCTCGGGCGATATCGATGTGATATCAGGCCGTGCCAGCCTGGTAACCGGCATCGCGGCGACCGATCTGGAAACGCTGACCGTCCCTGCCGACTGCGTCCGGTCCATCGTCGGCGAGCGGCCCGAGATCGGTGAGATCATTTTGCGGGCATTCCTAACGCGCCGGACCCTGCTGCAGGAGATGGCCGGCGTCGGCGTCCTCGTGATTGGATCCCGCTACTGCGCCTGCACGCTCCGTATCCGCGAGTTTCTCGCCCGCAACCGCTACCCGGTTGCATGGCAGGACCTGGAGAGCGACCTGGCGACCAATCGAACGCTCCAAGAGTTCCAGGTCACGGAGGACGAGGTGCCTGTGGTCATCCTTCCGAGCGGCGACATGCTCAAGTCGCCGACGGACGCCGAGCTGGCTAAAGCTCTGGGGCTAACCCGGCCAATAGAGGCGAAGCTTTACGACCTTGTCATCGTGGGCGCGGGACCTGCCGGCCTCGCCGCGGCGGTCTATGGCGCCAGCGAAGGGCTGAGCACGCTTTGCGTGGATTCAAGCGGTCCGGGAGGGCAAGCAGGAACCAGCAGCAGAATCGAAAACTACATGGGCTTCCCGCTCGGCCTGAGCGGCCAGGATCTGGCCGACCGGGCGGTGGCGCAGGCCGAAAAGTTCGGAGCCCAGATGTTTGTTCCGTCGCGCGTCTCGACGCTCACCTGCAACAAGCTCGGTGGCCACGACATGACCATCGAGGGGCTCGGTGAAATCACGGCCAAATGCGTGATCCTGGCCCCTGGAGCCTCTTATCGAAGGCTGGAAGTCGACGATCTGGAGAAGTATGAGAATCGCGGAGTCTATTACGCCGCGACCAACGTCGAGCGGATTCTTTGCGAGGAAAGCGCCGTGGCCGTGGTGGGGGCCGGCAACTCGGCTGGACAGGCGGCGGTCTTCATGTCCCAAAACTCGGCGTGCGTCTACCTTGTGGTCCGCGGCGACGATCTGAGGAAGAGCATGTCGAGCTACCTGGCTCGGCGGATCGAAACGAGCGACAAGATCAGAGTGCTCCTCAACTCGGAGGTCTGCGCGCTCCACGGAGACGACTATCTGGAAGCGTGCACGATCGCCGACAGAAAGTCGGGAAAGAAGCTCAAGGAGAATATCTCCGGAATCTTTGTGATGGTCGGGGCCGTGCCGCATACGGATTGGCTTCCGGAGACGATCTGCCGCGACGAAAAGGGCTTCATCCTGACGGGAGACCAGCTCGTGCAGGAAGGTCGATGGTCTCAGCCAAGGACCCCATTCTTCCTGGAGACATCCTGTCCCGGCGTGTTTGCCGTGGGGGACGCGCGCTCCGGATCGGTCAAGAGGGTCGCCTCCGCGGTGGGCGAAGGATCGATGGCCGTGGCCTTTATTCACCAGTTTCTTGCCTTATAAAAGCCTAAGCATGACGGCAAGCCGGATAAACAAGGGGATAGAATGTTCATTGGCTGCAGAGCCAACGTCGAATCTTTCGAAAGAAAGAACGGGGGAACCGTAACTTAGGGGTGAAAGAAGCTCGAAGGAGCTTCGAGGGTAACTCTTGGCCCGAACCCGACAGCTAACCCCGTAGACGCAGCTAGAGTTCGGAATGCGCGCGACGCCGTTCTTCGGAACGGAAGTGAAGACGGGACAACGGAGTTTCCGCCAGAGCGATTTGGGACGCTTGCCTTTGCGGCCGAGAGGGTCTTAGTACAGATTCGAGCAGGCCTCTGGTCGCAATGGAGCGATGTCAGCCTCGCACGGTGAAGTTGAACGATCCTCACAAGTCAGCACCTCCTGTCATGAGGGCTCCTTCCGAACTCTTCGGAGGAGCCCTCCATGTTGTGCGGGGATCGAGATTGCCAGTTCATTGGCTGCCCAGCGAAGTGTCGGAACGCACTCACAGGCTGCAATCTCACGAACTTTGACAACTCCGATGCTTGTCCTATTCGTTAAACTCTGACTATGAGTAAAGAGGCGCCTGGAGTTCGGTACGCCGAAATGTATCGCGAGACGGCGGAAACGAGGGTGCAGGTGGTCTTGGACTTGGATGGCGGCAGCCGCCGCGACGTCTTGACCGGCGTCGGCTTCTTCGACCACATGCTGGTGCAGCTCGCCTTTCACGGGCAGATGGACCTGGGCATCAGCGCCGAAGGCGACATCGAGATCGACGACCACCACACGGTGGAGGACGTCGGCATCGTGCTTGGCCAAACCATCGCCCAAGCGCTCGACTCCAGCGACTCCATCGTTCGCTACGCCGACTGCCACTCCGTCATGGATGAGGCGCTCGTGCTCGTCGCGATCGACGTCTCGGGCCGCGGCATGCTTGCCTGGGACCTTCCCTTCGAGCGGGAGAAGATCGGCGATCTGTCGACCGAGTGCGTCCGCGAGTTCTTTCGCGCCCTCTCAACCCACGCAGGCATCACTTTGCACATCCGAAAAGTGGCGGGGCATAACGATCATCACGTCTGCGAGGCGCTGTTCAAGGGATTCGGAAGGGCGCTGTGCATGGCGACGAGAAAGATCGAGCGATACGGCGGAAGCTCGACCAAAGGGAAACGCGATTGATCACGATCCTCGACTACGGCATGGGCAACCTTCGCTCGGTGCAGAAGGCGCTCCAGGCGCTTGGCGCAAAGGCGGAAATATCCGCGGAGGTGGCCGACGCTGGCAAGTTGATCATTCCGGGGGTCGGCGCGTTTGGGGCGGCCATGGAAAGGCTGACGCCTCTTCGTCAGGAGATCCGAGAGTTCGCGGCAAGTGGAAAGCCCGTTTTGGGCATCTGCCTCGGTCAGCAGCTTCTCTTTGACCGCAGCGAAGAGTTGGGCGCCCATGAGGGTCTCGGCCTGATCCCGGGTGAAGTTCGCTACCTTCCTCGCGATCTGGGTCTGAAGGTGCCGCACATCGGCTGGAGCCCATTGACTTATCGCAGGCACGGCGGCATCGGAGATGGCGGCAGCGACGGAGAGCAGGTCTATTTCGTCCATTCCCTGCACACGGTTTGTGCTGAGCCGGCGGACGTGTTGGCCACGGCCGACTACGGAATCGAGTTCGCCGCGGCTATTCAACACGAGAACGTCTGGGGAGTCCAGTTCCATCCGGAAAAGAGCAGCGCCGTGGGACTGAGAATGCTCCGGAGGTTCGTCCAGTGCTGATCCTTCCGGCAATCGATATTCGCGGCGGCAACTGCGTCCGATTGACCCAGGGCGACTACGCCCGCGAGAAGGTCTACGACGTGCATCCTCTCTCTGTGGCCGAGAGGTTTGCCGAAGACGGCGCCGAGTGGCTGCATGTGATCGATCTGGACGGGGCCAAGAGCGGCGTCCCGCAAAACTTGGCTGCCGTCGAGGAGATCGCAAAGAAGACCGGCCTCAACGTTCAGTTTGGCGGCGGTGTTCGCTCGCTGGAAACCGCGGCCTCCGTCTTGGCCGCCGGCGCCGCCCGTTTCGTGGTAGGGACCAAGCTGATCGAAGAGCCCAGCCTCGCAGGACAATTCTTCCAGGAATTCGGCGACCGGGTGGTCGCAGGCATCGACGCCCGCCACGGAAAGGTTGCGATCGGCGGCTGGCTCGACACGTCCGGCGAAGACGCCGGCGAGGTAGCCGTGAGAGTACAGAGGCAGGGAGCCGCGCGCCTCGTTCTAACCGATATTGGACGCGATGGAACGCTTCAGGGCCCAAATCTGGAACTATTGAAGCGAGTCTCGTCGAAAGTCTCGATTCCCGTGATCCAGAGCGGAGGCATCTCTTCGCTGGAAGACGTCAGCAGCTTGCTCTCGCTGGGAGACGCCAAGCCGGAAGCGGTGATCGTGGGTAAAGCGCTCTACGAGAACCGGTTCAGCCTGAGAGAGGCTTTGAGTCTTGCCGATATTCGTGCTAATGTGTTGAACTAACGACGGGGCGGTTTTTGCGCTGATGAGAAAAAAGAGCGCACACAGGCCCAGGACCTTGAGTTTTCTGAACTACACTTAAACGATTCTAAAATGAACCCAGGAATCATTGCACTCTTTATCCCGATCATCATCTTCATGATTCCGATCGTGGCGATCCTTGCTTGGCATCAACAGCGCATGGCAGTGATCGTACATGGGGAACGTGGCGCCGCTGGAGAGTTGGAGGCACTCCGAAAGGAGGTCTTCGAGCTCCGGCAGTTGATCAACCAACAGGCGCTCATGCTCGACAGCGTCAACTCGGCCGTTCGTAGCCTGCCTCGCCAGACGTACGAGCCGCAGAAAATCGAGAGGTAATCCATGGAATCACACGACGTTGCTCCGATTCTCGCGATGTTCATCATCGTGTTGCCTATCGTCGCTGCGGTGTTTGCCCGCCATCAGCAGAAGATGGCGTTGATCCTTCGCCAAGCGCCCACGGAGCAGAACTCAGCCGTGGAGCAGCTCGCCAACGAGGTGCGCGCGCTCAGAAGCCTGGCGGTTGAGCAATCCCTTGCGATAGATCGCATCGAAACCGCCCTCCAGAAGCGGTCGAGCGTGGAATCGGACGAAGTTCTCCGTCAGAGGATTTCGTAGAATTGCAGATATCTATGTTTGGATGTCATTTTGCCTTCCTTGATGTTTCCGACAACATGGTTGCCGTCTTCACGATGGCGATCGCCTTTATGGTTCCCATTGTCGCGGTCTTGACCAAGCACCAACAGAAGATGGCGCTGATTCTCAAGCAGGGCTCGAGCGATCATCATGTGGACAAGCTCGCCGCGGACGTGGAGCAGCTTCGTTCCATGGTCGCTCAACAGACGATCCTGCTGGACAACCTGGCGCAGTCGCAAAAGCAGTTGGCGCTCTCGCTTCAGCAGGCGCCCACCTCGGAACGCATCAACGTTTAGCGGCGCGGAAAGCGAACGCCAGGGCGGCCCTCGCAAAGCTGGGCCCATACTTGGGATCGCGCGTGAGGCCGCTCCAGAGATAGAGAATCCTGCCTCCGCCCGGCAGCACGACCAAGCCTGCCGCATCGCCGTAGCTCTTTCCGCTGGCGCCCACGATCCTCGCGATCGGATAGTACTGACTCCCACTCTTGATCGCTGCGGAATCGATCGAGCGGAGACGCGGATCGGTGGAGGGCATCGGATAGCGCGCCGGGGCCTTTGACAAATCGAAGCCGGCGGGAAGTCCCTTTTGGACCTGCACGTACAGCTCTTCCGGCGGCGTTTCAAACGGAATCTGGATGGGAAGCCCCAGCTTCGGCGGAAGCGGATCGGCGTTGTGCTCTCCGGGACCCGTGGCGTAATACATAGGATACGGGCCGGCTGCCGTCAGCACCAGAGTGCCGCCGCTCGCGAGGAAATCTTCAATCGCCTTTCCTCCATCGAACGGCGTCCGGACGGTGTCGACATACTCCTCGCCGGCCGTGTAGAGGGCGACGCGGGAAGAATTCAGCTTGCCCGAAACGAGATCGTCATTGGAGAGCGCCTCGAGCTTGCCCGTCGCTCCTACGCGGCCGATCAGGTTCGCCATCGGACCGGCGGAATCGGGTGGCAACAGCGCGATGGAGGACGGACGGATTGTGCCGAGCTGCTGCGCGAGCGCGGCCTCCGAGCGGCCTTTGGCAACGTCAGCTTCCCACTCCTCTTGGCCCTCAGACCATGCCCTCACAACTTCGGATGAGGGCGTGCCATAGCTGACGGCCCAAACCTTTCGCGAGCCGGGGTCGATTCCAACGATCTGTCTCCCTCCCGTCCTGTAGCGGGCAGCCAGGAGCTTCTGTGTGTAGATAGGCGGCCACGCTCGCCAAGCCAAGACCTCTTCAGAACCCGATAGACGAGTTCCATCGGAGCACAGCAACGTCGGAGAGGGCCCATCGCCCGCCGAATAAGCCACTGCCAGCTCCGTCGACTGGATCGGCCATTGAAACCGCACCGGCTTCGTTACGACGCTTCTCCCACCATTCGGAGGCAACGCAAACTCGACCCCGTAGCTCCATAGGACCCCACGGGGCAGCCCGGCCCAGGAGTCCAAATGCTCCCAGCTCATATCAGGAAACGAATCATAAGGCAGCTTGCAGGCCTGGAAAGATCCGTCTTTCGGAGGCACATAGAGGCCTTGCTGTCCCTGGATCAGCGGCGGCAGACTCGGCAGCGAGGCGGTTGCCAAGGGATGTCCCACCACAATTCGATCAGCTCCGTCCAGACCTTTGAGCATCAGCGACCATGGCGCATGCTTGGGCCGGACGACGTCGATAGGGACCTCCTTACCGTCTCGCAGCACTTGGACTGACGCCTCATGGAGGTCGGCGTACGGTTCGGTGAGGCTGAGGTCGAATCCCGACTTCAGGCTGCGCATCGTGAACTCGAAATTGCCTGGGCTGGTGAACTTGTACTCTTGGATGCCCGAATGAACGCCGTTCTTGTCGAAGGCCATCGCCGCTTTCCGGCCCGCCAGCACGCGCACCACCGAGCTGCCGACGGGCTCGATCATGTCTAGCGGAGACGAGAATCCGTAGGGAGCCCGTTGCGCAAAACCGTAGACGGACCCCGGATAGAGGCCGAAGCCCTCCGTCATATCCTCCGGCCTGTAAGCTGCAAGCGAGGGCCGGTACTTCTCCTGATACAGGACCGCCCACCTGCTGAGGGACCCTTGAAGCATCCATGACAGGATGGGATCGCCCGTCTCCACTGCGGTCTGTGCCAGGGTGTCGAGGTTCCAGAACACCTCGTTGGAGCACGCGGCGGCCGTCCAATCGCGCCCGCTGTTCGGCTCCCACAGAAAGCTCGAATCCAGCCCGTCAAACCGGTTGTTGTCGCCGGGCCAAGCCACCATGTACCGATAGGTAAAGCTTCTCGCTAAATCTCGCGCCCTTTGGGCCTCCTTCGGATCGAACGAATCCAGGTACGCCGCGTATTCCAGGCAAAACGAAGTCGGAAGGGTGCCGCCGATCGCAAAAGGGGAGGACGGTACGTCGGCAAACTCGTTGCGAGTCCAAACGACGTGCTTTGCCCAGTTGTAAACGCCCCTCGCAATCTTGAGATAGCCTTCGTTGTGGAGGGTGAGGCCAAGACCCAGGAACACGCGCCCGGCGGCAAAGCCGTTCGCGTTGTGGGTCGTCTGCACCGCCGGCCCACCCCAGTCTGCGACCCAGGAGCCCTTCAGAGGCTTGTCCCAGTAAACGCACGGGTCGCCGCCGATTTCGAATCGGATCGCCATGGGCGCCAGTTCTCTAGCCGTTGCCTCCAACTCGGCAAGCCGCTTCCGGTCCCCGTTCCGGGCCGCAACCAAGACCGGGTTCTCATATTGCCAGCGCCATCCATCGATCAATTGGGCGTCGTCCGTTTCGAAAGGCTTCTCCGGTCCCTTGATCAGCGAGTCGTTGGGCGGACCCTCGAAGTCGCTCAGTCGGACGCCACCGGGCAGCCAGGATAGGTCCACAGCCGCCGGCACTCTCGGCAGGCTGGATTCGTTTCGCTTCCACAGGTCTTCGAAAAACAACCGGTTCGGATCGTCTGTCGAAGGCAAGTTGTCCGACCAGATGAGGCGGCACGACGACGAGATTTGGGCGCCGTCTTTTGGAAAGACAAGCTTCTGAAACCCTTCCCCGCCGTACGGATAGACGAGCGACACGAACTGGGCCGGCATAGAGCCGCCGTGCTTCCAGCAGTAGCCGGTCGCGACGTCCCGTTCGCTGTTGTCCCGAATCCGCGTCTCGCCAAAGTCGAGGCCGACATACTGCTTCGCCCTGGGCGCCCACAGACCGATCACCGGAACGGGTTGACCGCCAAGTGGGATGGTGTTGCTCCAGTTTCGGTTGTAGGTGAAGCCAGAGATCTCGGGGGTGCCCGCATGCCGGTCCTGAAGCAGCGGAAAGGGGTCGACCAAGGGAGTGGCGTTGAGCCAGCCTCCCTGGTGCCAAACCTCGGCGCCCGGCAAGCTCAAGGTGAGAAAGTGAAAGGGCGCCTTTCCCGCCGCTGCTTCCCACTTAAGCGGATCGAATCGCACAATCGTCAGGTTGAACCGGATCGTCGGAAACGGATCGCCAGGAAGCACTTGGACGGTAATCGAGGAGTCCGGACTGAACGTAACACCGGCCCTCGAAGCCAAATGATCGAACTCGGCCACGTTTTCCCGAGTCTTCACGCGGCCAGCAAAAACTAATCCTTCCGAGCTCAGGTCGATTCTGGCGTTTAGATCCCCTAACCGAATGCTGAAGCCGCCGCCGTCCGCGTGGACCTCCTCCCCGTGGACGTTCCCGCCAAGAGGGCGGAAGGCGAGGCAAGCTGAAAGAAGCAAGAGCCCAGGCATGGATGTCTTCTGGACGTATACCCTGCCCCGTCTCGATTGAATCGTGATCCAAAACAAACCGAGGGGTTCGCCTCACTTGAAGAGGGAACCCCCCGGTTCTTTGGCGCTAAGTGAGAAGTACGGAATCTTCTCAACTAGCTCTTATGGTCTAACTATCTAACGTAGTGAATCTTCGGATCGTTGAGAGTATCGAGAAGCATCAGCGAAACGACAGGCATCGGCCTCTCTTTCGCGACCTCGCGAGCTTCGTCGAAACTGACCTCTCGCGTGGTCATTCCCGAAAGGTCGATCCACTCCGAAAATCGAAAAGCCCCGGCTTCGTCGGAGAAGCACGCCAACCCGTGAATCCCTTCGTGGCAGAAACATCCATACCGGTTGCTGGCGGGATGGTGCAAAACGAAGAGCGTATCGGGAAAGGTCTCGTCTAGACCAAGTAGGGAGAGGTCAAGGGTTTGTAACATGGACTTGATAGAAGACTTACGAATCTTATTGGTCATTGACGCTTGGCAAAAGCTCTTTTTGAAGGTTCGAACCAAAATTGCGATGCAGTCCGCATCAGACTGGAACGCGACCTGTTAAGGCGGCCCCGCGCAGCCGTCCGGTATACTCCACCCTTCCTCCGGACGTAGCTCAATGGATAGAGCATCAGTCTTCGGAACTGAGGGTTGGGGGTTCGAATCCCTTCGTCCGGGCCAAACCCCAAAATTTCTGATGCAAGGGCGGTGATACAGGTCCCGCCGCCGGGCCATCCAAGTGGCCACCCGCAGCTACTCTGAAGCGAAGCCCGGGCTCTACGCCACTAGTGAGCGCACATCCCAAGAAGATGTCAACTGCACATCGCGCAGGGCCCGCCGCCAGCAACCGACCGCCTCCGCCCGTCACTCCGAAAACGGTCAGTCGCCGAGGTGACGCAGACCGTCGGCGTCCTCAGCGCCAACGGCGCGACCGATACCAGCCCCACACCGCAGGTGTGGGAACAAACCGCAAACGCGACCAAGGGCCGACGGCCAGCCCCATAGCCTCTCAAACAAGCCGCCGCGGCTCTGCTGCGGAACCGTTACCCGGCCTCACGTTCCTTAAAAACAAGCTATCCGGGAAGGAAGCTCATCAAATGGTCGACGTGGTACGTGTCGTGGCAGGCCAGGATATTGGCAAGGTCGTACAACGTGAGGTCGCCGCGCTCCGGATGAACCACCTTGCTGTCCCAACTGCCTTCCGCTTCCGTCTCGATCCACTTGACGGTCTGCTCCCGCAACTGGGCCCACTCCTCTACCTTTTGAAGCGGGTTGGAAGCGCCGTAGTTCTGCTCTCGTGCCCGCTGCGTCTCGTTGTAGGCCGTCAACGTGGATCCTGGCCGTTCCTTGGCCTGACGGAGCCGCTCCAGCATGATCGGTTCCCAGTCCGCCAAGTGGGCGATCGCCTCGCGAAAGCTGAACCGCTCGGGATCGGTCTTCCAGTCGAATACTTCGGGTCCCGCCGTCTTTACGAGCTTCCGAACGATGCTCGGCGCTGCCCGAAGCGCCGGAACGAGGTACACGTTTCCCATGATTTCGAGTATGCCTGCATGGCGCGGCGCGATGAGCCCTTCAGAAATGGCTCCCAAATACAAGCATTAATATTGTTCGGGCATCGACTCGGGCATGGAATGAGAGAATCGAAATGGCCGTCTATCTGCTGCTCTATGGTTTGACCGCTGCCGCTTTCTACCTCTTTATAGTTCGGACGGCCGTCGCTATCCCAGAGTCGCCGGACGTGAAGACCGCCCCGCAAAGGCCAGGCGAGGTCGTGGAGCTCTTTCCCCGGCAGGTCCAGCAGAAAGTCGCCTAGACCGACGGCCCCTGTAGCTCTCAGAGCGCCGCCCGCCTCCTACTCCTGGAGAGCTGACCCCGCCCAACGAGCGCGCCTCTAGGCTGCCTGGTGGGCACGCATAGCCACGTAGCTCGAAACGCAGTTCCTTCCGGCCGCCTTGCTCTCGTAAAGCGCCCTGTCGGCCTGTTTGAGCAACAGCTCTTTGGTCTTGGTAGCAGACCCCAGCGTCGCGACCCCGATGCTGACGGTGATGGGACGCTCTTCCCAAGTCGCGCCCTCGATCGCGCGGCGAATTCGTTCGGCGGCGGATCTGGCAGCGTCGGCGCAGGTCTCCGGCATCACGATCAGGAACTCCTCGCCGCCATAACGAGCGACAAAGTCGGTGTTTCGAATGTAGGCCTTGAGCAGACGGCCAAGCTCCTTGAGCACCTTGTCCCCCACCAGATGGCCGAAGTCGTCGTTCAGCTGTTTGAACCGGTCCACATCCAGCATTGCGATCGAGATCGGGCGGTTGTATCGCGTGGCCTCGGCAACACGCTCGTCCAGGAACTCTTGCGCGCGCCGATGGTTTCGCAGTCCCGTCAGGCCGTCCGTCACGGCAAGGTATTGAAGCTGATGGTTCGTCTCCTCGAGATCCCTTTGATGCTCCTCGAGCTGCCGCTGACGCACCGCCAACTGCATGTTGAGGTCGTTGATGTGGCTCATCGTCTCGACGAGGTGGTCCCGCTGTTCGACTTCGACGGAGATATCGAGGAAGCTCGCGACGGCGGCGTAGGGTTGCTCAAAGCCGTCGCGGTAGAGCGGAATCGCGCTGACTCGAATCCAAAAGCACGTCTCGTCGGGGCGCTGGAGCCGCAGTTCGAGGCCCTCGATCCGCTCGCCGCACAAAGCGCGTGAAAGCGGCCGGTCCTCGTTGGGCAGCTCGTTGCCGAGTTCATCCACAAGCTGCCACTTGGCATCGTGGATCGACGTGCCCAAAAGCTCTTCCGCCGCAATGCCGACCAGCTCGCTGGCCGTAGGATTGGCAACCTGGATGAGACCCGAGCTGTCGACGAGCAGCACCCCATCCTCCAGCGCCTCCAGAGCGGCCTGAAAGCGGCGGTCCGACTCACCCACACGCTCTTCCGCTTCGCGCCGGGAGGTGATGTCTTGCACCTGGGAGATGATTTGCGAAGGCTTCCCATTCACGTCGTACACGACTGAGGCCACTTCCGAGACATAGGCGACGACGCCGTCCTTGCGAACCGCCTTCCTTTCTCGCCGATACGGTTCGGGTGCGGGTTCGGAACTGGCGCCGTAGAGCCACTCCACAAATCCCTCCAGCTCCTCGCATCCATTCACCTTGGCCACGCTCTCTCCCACCAGCTCGGAAGACCGGTAGCCGAAGATTTCGCAGTAGGAATGGTTGACGCTTTCGAACTGCCCGGAGAGGGACAGAAGCGCTATCCCAAGCGGCGCGTCCTCAAAGGACCGGCGCATCATCTGCTCATTGCGGCGAAGCTTCTCGTCGGCCTGACGCTGGACGGTGATGTCTCGCGCGACGCCGATGAGTTGCGTCGGGTTCCCGGAGACGTCTCGCGTAAAGACGCCCTCCCGGCAAAG
>DASZPA010000156.1:0-4899 GCA_035550555.1 Fimbriimonas sp. | reverse complement strand
AATCACCTGTTGGCGTTAGGGAAAGAGAAGATTATTGCAACCCTTTGCGAGTATGAGCGACTTGCTTCGTTGCCATTCACATGTCCGAATGGCTTGTTTTGGCTTGCCAGGATGCTGTTCAAATCCAAGAACGGTGGTGTGATCGAACAGCCGCGATTTGGCGTCATGTCTCCTGTCACCGTTTCTTCGGCGATTTGGCCCGACTATCCCGTGATCAATGAGGATGACATTCCTTTTGGCGCCATTATTGGTCAAGGAACCGTTGGGGCACCGCTTGAGACGTTCGCAAAATATGCAGCGAGGGACTCCAAAAACTGGGTCCTACGCGACCGTCCAATCATCCCGCCAAGAGATCCATTCCGATCGGCGAGCAGCGCTGTTTCCTTTGTCCAAAGGAACGTCTCACCCGAGCTTTCTGGTAGCTGCCGACATCAGGTCAATGAGTGGATCATCAGCCAGTTGCAAGATTTAGTCGGTTCCAAGCTTCGACGGACTGGAGAGCCATCGGACGAGGAAGACCGTCCGTTTTGGCGGCGTTTCAACGAGCTTCATTGCGAGTTCCTAGCCGAGCACATGCACTGGAATTCGATCCGTCAGATGTACGTGGGCCTGCACACGCCTCCAGGCGGACCGCCGAAGACGGCGCTTTCTCCATAGCCGGGAATCACCGGTTCATCGGCTGCGAGTCAGCTTTCCAGCAGTTCGATCAGACACGAGGTTTGGAGTGGTTCGTCTGACTTGCGTAATAGATTCCCGAGGGCAATTTGGAGTGTTCATCTACGTATCCCTCTTTTTGTTGACCGCGCCATCTCAGTTGTCCCGGCAGACTCCGCTGAACGGATCAGATTTAGCTCGAGAGGTCCGTTTCCTAACCAAGAACTGCAAGCCTGGACCATTGGGCTTGATCCGATGCACCAACCACCTGCTTCCCCTTGGAAAAGGAAAGGCATTGGCAGCGCTGTCGGAGTTCGATCGGCTGAATCCCCGTCCGATGCCCCTTGAGGATAATGTGTTTTGGCTCACGCGACTCTTGTTCGTTCCCAAAGATCCGCCGGGCTTCTTTGCCCTACCGATGATCGGAGCTATCGAACCTCCGCCTCCGAAAAACCTCCGAAAATGGCCGGTCTATCCTGTCGTCGTGCAGGACGACGTTCCCTTCCTCATATTTGGGGGAGTGACCCTCTTTGGCCATCCTGAATCGTTCTCCGGGTACGTGAAGAGGGATTCGAAGAATTGGCGGATCCGTGAGGCTCCCCTTAGACCCTCCGACGACCCATTCGAGGCGATGTTGCGAGCCCAGAAGACCTGGGCATGGCGCTATCTGAAGTCGAGTTGTTCGAATATGGGAGATAGGGTCATCCTATTACGCGTGCTCAAAGATCTGCTGTCTTCCAGTCCTCTGGGACGTGATCCGGATCTTAAGGACCTTGATTCGAATCCCGGTGCGTTCCGCCGCTTACATCGGAAGTTTCTGGCCAGCCATTGCCACTGGGATGTTGCTCGGCAACTGTATGTTGCGGGTCGTTAGGCAAAAGATAGAGCAGCAATCCTGCGAAGCGCCGATCCAGAATGAAGCAATGTCCGACGACGTTCGACGCATAGTGGCCACCGACTGCGGGTCCACAACGACCAAGGCCATCCTGATTGAAGAAAACCAGGCAGGCGAGTACCGCTTGGTCGCGCGAGGCGAGGCCCCGACCACCGTCGAAAAGCCGTTCGAGGACGTAACGCTGGGCGTGATCAACTCCATCACCGAACTCGAAGAGATTACGGAGACCACTGTTCCCGATGGCTTTCCCCAAGGCCGTCGGAAGCTGATCAAGGACAACAAGGTCTGGCGTCAGCTCAAGGAAGGGACTCGGGACGCTTCTGGTGTGACCAGCGGCTTGGAGAGCGCCGACCTATACGTTTCGACCTCCAGCGCGGGCGGCGGCCTTCAGATGATGGTCGCCGGCGTCGTCAAGCAGATGTCGGCCGAATCGGCGGAGCGGGCTGCACTCGGCGCGGGCGCGATCCTGATGGACACCCTCGCCGTGAACGATGGCCGCAAGGAGTTCCAGAGGGTCGAGCGGCTTCGGCAGCTTCGGCCGGACATCATCCTTCTTTCCGGCGGAACCGACGGCGGCAACAAGGCGCAACTGATCGAGATGGCCGAAGTGGTGCGTCGCGCCGACCCGAAGCCGCGCTTCGGCGACATGAAGCTGCCCGTCATCTATGCCGGCAACAACGCGGCTCGCGAAGACGTGAAGTCCGTCTTGGGAGAGGGGATCCAGGTGCAGATCGTCGACAACCTGCGTCCGACTCTCGACAAGGAGAATCTGGGGCCAGCTCGCGAAGAAATCCACGAGATGTTTCTGCAGCATGTGATGCAGCAGGCGCCCGGCTACGCCAAGCTGCTGGAATGGACCAGCGAAGAGGTGATGGCGACTCCGAACGCCGTCGGCAAACTCCTCAAGGAGTATGCCGAGAACGAGCAGATCAACGTGCTGGGCGTCGACATCGGTGGCGCGACTACCGACGTGTTTTCGGTGTTTCAGGCGAGCAGCGGAGAGCGAATCTATAACCGGACCGTCTCGGCCAACCTCGGCATGTCGTATTCGATCTGCAACGTCCTCAAGGAGGCCGGCGTGGACAACATCGCTCGCTGGCTGCCGTTCGAGATCGATCCTGCGGACGTGCGAAACCGGTTGCGCAACAAGATGATCCGGCCGACCACGATTCCTCAGACGTACGAGGACCTGCTGATCGAGCATGCGGTCTCCCGGGAGGCCCTTCGGCTGGCATTCGACCACCACAAATCGCTGGCGCGCGATTTGGTCGGCAACGCGCAGCAGCGAGACGTCGGTCAGCTTTTCAACCAGTCCGCAGGCGGCAACACGCTCGTCAACATGCTCGCGCTGGACATGATCATCGGTTCCGGCGGCGTTCTCAGCCACGCTCCACTGCGCGCCCAATCGGCCCTCATGATGATGGATGCCTATCAGCCTGAGGGCATTACGATGCTGACGGTGGACAGCATTTTCATGATGCCGCATCTGGGCGTTCTGAGCGAGCACCATTACGAAGCCGCGCGCCAGGTCTTCGAGCGCGACTGTATCGTGCGGATCGGCACCTGCATCGCACCCGTGGGAATTGGAAAGGAGGGCGAGCCATGCGTGAGAGTGCAGTGCGGCGGTACCGACGTCTCCGTTCCGTTCGGCGAGATCCGGGTGATCCCTTACTCGGAAGCGCAAGGCGATTCCATCAATATCGAGCCCGCGAAGAACTTCGACGTCGGGGCGGGGAAGGGGCGTCCGATCGTGGCCCGTCGCTTCGACACGCAGAAGGGCAACCGAGACCACACGACGAACCTGATCGAGGGCACGGTTGGTCTGATCATCGACACGCGTGGCCGTCCTTTCTCGGTCGATCTGGCGACCCCGGGCCGCATCGAGAGACTGCGGACTTCACTGCGGGCGTTTGGGCTCCCTATCCCGGGAAGATAGCTTCGCTCCGTCTTTATCATGCGGCGAGAACCCGCAAGATTGCCTGCTTCCTAACCTGTTTGAATTACGGGGTAAACCCCATAGTGCGCTGGATTCACAACCTAACAATCGCTAATGCAATGAAGCGGAAAGTGATAGTTTATTAAGGCTCTTTTAAGAAGTTTCTCTGTTAGGTTCGAGACCGGCATCCATGTGGCTCATGTTGCGCTTTCAACGTCAGTTTCAGGTCTATTTGCCGGGTGGGCAGGATAGCAAATGCTAAGCAGCGTATTTGAAATGAAACGCATGAAAGCAAAGGCGCTTGAGTCGTTTTTTGCATGATCTATATTTGATTAAGGGTTAATCCCTTGCGTGCGCACTTATGCCGGCCTTTGCCGGCATAAATTCTTTGAAAGAGAGAGAGCTATGAACAAAAAGCTGTTTGCTATTGCCTCGTTAATGCTCGGGCTCTTCGGAGCCGCTGTTAGTCAGCCGGCTGTGTTTTACGCATCAGACCCGGTCTTCCCTAACGAAACCGTTCTCGCTACTACGGGTAATACCGACAAGTATTCGAGCGTGAACATCGCCCAATTACCGAACACCGCCGCAGGATCGCCCTTGAACCGGCCTCCGGCTTTACCATCGCTGAATCCAGCTTCCGTCATCCAAGCTTCAGGCACCTCGGTTAAGTTCGTCGTGCCTCCGACCTTTCAGAAAGGCGCTTACGTCTTTCAGGTCTCGACCTCCTCGGGAGTCTCCACCCCTCAATACTTGAACGTGCCGCATGTCATGTTCATTCAAGGGGACATGGGAGATGCCGGATCGAACGGCGGATGGCTCGAAGTTCACGGACGCACCGTTGGCCTACCCGGCGGAACTCCGCGCATGGCACTCGTTCAAAACAACACCATCGTGGCGTTCTTGAAGCCCGATCCGAACGATGCCGCTAACACCATTTATCGACAAAGATTTCTGATACCCACCACGACTCCTCCAGGGGTTTACGCGTGCTACGTCCACAACGGCTACGGAGGTCCAAACGGTTGGACGAAGTACGACACGTTCGTCAACGCACCCGTGAATACAGTCCGAATTGTGCCCCGGCGATCCTGGCCCACTGCGACTGTGCATCTGGCAGCTCCAACAGGCGGATACGACGACAACCTGTTCGCCAGCGCCTTTGCGCAACTGCCGAACGGCGGCATCTTGAACATGGCGGCGGGAACGTATAAGCTCAGCAAGCAGCTGGTCCTGCCCAATCACCTCTCGCTGAGAGGAACCTCGGCGCAGACGACCACGCTGAATTGGGTGACAGACCCTCTAAGCGGCAGCTCTTATCTGCCCTTGATCACAGCAAAAACAATCGGCACTCAGCCCGTCACCTTTGCTCCAATCCGGGGAACCTTCGAACTTAGTCGATTCAATGTGGTAGCCA
>DASZPA010000155.1:0-6490 GCA_035550555.1 Fimbriimonas sp. | reverse complement strand
GAAGCCATGTTCTATCGCGGAAGACAGCCGAGATAAGGAGTCCGACTTCGTCGGAACGCGATCATGGTCCTCCCCCTCTCTGACTCTCCCACGCCCGGGCGGGAGAGAGAACCTGCGTGCGACCGACCACCTTCTCAGTTGGCTGTATCGGCCCACAGAGTTGTGGGTAACGATGGGCGCACCACCTGTGTTTTTGGCGTGGAAGGGAGATAAGTACGTAGCTAGCTGTACCTGGCGGGTTGGACTGAGGGTTCTTGCCGGTGGACGTGTGACCTTTAGGGTTTTGGCGAAAGGGGTCTTTGCTACGCGCTTCCGTGGTTGGGCCCACTTCGACGGTGAGCTAGCTAATGCGTCTGTTCGCCTCGCCAGGACTGGATCCACTCGCCGACTTCTTCGATTTTGTATTCGGCGGCGGCTTTGGCGAAGGGGCCGTTGGGGTCGGTCACGATTCGGTCGTAGGCTTCTTTGCTTTCGTAGCCGACGACTGCCATGCCGTGCCCGTCATCGGTGCGGAATCCGAGGAACGAAGTGATTCCTCCCGTCTGCCGAAGGAGGTCGGCGATCTTGCCGCCTCTGGCTACAAACTCCTCCTCCTGTCCGGGTGTGATACTCCAAAGCGACGCAACGACGTACATTCGGTTCCTCCTGCGAACATCTTACATGAAGAGGAGATAGCAATTTTGTGGTGGAGAGGGCGATGTTCCGAAAACGGCGATTCTCTGCCGATAAGTCTCTTTAAGGGCCCTTGCCGATAAAGCTTTGTACATGGAACTCGCCGCATCTTTGCAGAAGCGTCAAAAGCCAAGATGTGTTTGGCCCGGTCGCCGGGAAATGGTAAGCATGGCGTCAGTCGCGGTTGCCCTCTTGAGACGATTAGAGGGGTCGTCTACCTGGCGACCGAATCGGCGCCGGGCCAACTTTGATCTTTATTCAGTTCCTTATTGGCGTGCGGACGATCTCCCTTTGCGCAAGACGCTTATATTCAAGAAAGGCGAACAACTCGCTACGGCGCTTAAATACATGGCGAATCCGCTGCGGGCAGTCGCGTTGGAACCGCCTTCGGAGCGATGGCCGAACTGGCATCAGATCCGCGACGCTACCCATGACCGCGATCAGCTGCACCGCCAGATCAGTTCCTGGGAGAGTCCTCAGGAATGTGCGGACGCTCAGTCGAGGATTGCTGGGGCGCTGTCGAAGTGCCGATCAAGGTTTTTGCAGGAGTTCGATCCGATCACCGCTTTGATCTATTTGACCGACTTATGAATTCGATTGCCGCTCCCGTCGCCACTGAGGCTTGGTCAATGTCCTTCCCTTGTGCTTCGTGGGCTGGACTTTCGCTTGTTGTGAACGCCAGGGTGAGGCGCAGTTCGATTTCAGAATGCTCCAGGAACCTAGTTCCGTCTATCTCGAGTCGTAGGAGAGCGGGGCTTTGGCCGTAAACGCCAAGCGTTTATTAATGACACAAGCTAGCACCAGTGAGTACGAGTTTTTTGCGGGTGCAGGCGACGTGGCTTCGCTGATGCGGGACTACGACTGGGCCAAGACTCCCCTTGGCGATCCCTCGAACTGGCCGCAAAGCCTTCGCACGACGGTCCGAATCCTTTTAACGTCGCGGTTTGCGATGTGGATGGCGTGGGGACCGGAGCTGACGTGCCTTTATAACGACGCCTACCGCATCGACACACTCGGCATCAAGCACCCGTGGGCCCTGGGTTCTTCGGCGCGGAAAGTCTGGGCTGAGATCTGGCCCGACATCGGGCCGATGATCGAGCAGGTTCTTTCAACCGGCGTGGCCACCTGGCAGAACGGCATGCTGCTGTTTCTTGAACGGAGCGGCTACAAGGAGGAGACTTACCACACGTTCTCCTACCAGCCTCTTTCCGACGACGCCGGGACGATCAGCGGGATGCTGTGCGTGGTGACGGAAGAGACGGAGCGCGTCTTGGCCGAGAGGAGGATGGAGCTGCTGAGCCTCATGGGGGGCTTGCTTTCGGCCACCCATTCCGAAGCGACGGTCCTGGAGGCTTTTAAGCGAGCCATCTTGAGCAAGCCTCACGATATGCCGTTCACGCTCACCTATCTTCTCTCCGAGGATGGGAAGCAGGTGCGGCTGGCGAGCGCCACCGGTATTGAGGCGGGATCTTTACTTGCGCCCGAGATCATCTCTTTGGACGAAGGGGAAGGGCCGTGGCCTTTTGGCGAGGTGCTCGCTCGAAAGTCACTGGTGAAGGTCCCCACCGTCGATCTGTCCGGGGAGAGGATTTCGGCAAACCCGTGGTCCGACCTGACGACTCAAGCAGTGGCGGTTCCGATCGCTCAGCAGGGACAGGAATATCCGGCGGGCTTTCTCATCGCCGGCGTCAACCCCTATCGGCCTTTGGATTCCGCTTACCAAGGGTTCTATGAGCTTGTCGCCGGACAGTTGGCCGCCGCTCTGGCGAACGCTCGAGGATACGAGGCCGAGCGGAGGCGGGCCGAAGAGCTTGCCAAGCTGGACAAGGCGAAGACCTCCTTCTTCTCCAACGTGAGCCACGAGCTTCGCACGCCGCTCACTCTCATTTTGGGCTGCTTGGAGGAGGCGCTTGCCCGGTCCGGCGAGGCTGGGGAGGAGGAAGCGCTCCGCGTTGCGCAACGGAACGCTCTACGGCTCCTCAAGCTGGTCAACACGCTGCTGGATTTCGCACGGTTGGAGGCTGGAAGGTCGACGGCGTCGTTTGTCTGCCTGGACCTATCGACTTTCACCGAGGATTTGGCGAGCAACTTCCGCGCGGTCGCCGAACGAGCCGGGCTGAGGTTTGTGGTCGACGCTCCCGACTTGGGCGAGGGGGTCTTCGTCGATCGAGAGATGTGGGAGAAGATCGTTTTGAATCTTGTCTCCAACGCGATCAAACACACGCTGCACGGCTCGATCCGCGTGGAGCTGCACCGTTGCGACGACTCCGCCGTTTTACGGGTGGCCGACACGGGAAGCGGCATCCCGGAGGACGAGGTTCCTCATATCTTCGACAGGTTCCATCGCGTCGAGCAGGTCGCACGGCGGACGCATGAAGGGACCGGCATCGGTTTGGCACTGGTGAAGGAGCTGGTCGACCTTCACGGCGGCGAGATCCGGGTGACCAGCGAACTGGGCAAGGGAAGCATCTTTGAGGTGGCGCTTCCGCTGGGACGAGCCCATTTGCCTTCGGAGAAGGTGTTCTCGGCGGAAGACGCAAACCCGCCACGCATGATGGTGGATGCGTTTACGGGCGAATCGCTGAGCTGGCTTTCGGCGGAAGAGGCGCCGCCGGTGGAAGAAGAGGCGAGGAGGAGCGATGGGGACCATGTTCTGGTCGTGGACGACAATAGCGACATGCGGTCCTACCTTGGCCGGCTGATCGGGGCCAAGTATGAGGTCTCGTTTGCGAGCGACGGCGCCGAGGCCTTGAACGCGGTGGTGCGCCGCAGGCCGGACCTTGTCGTCACGGATGTGATGATGCCCGGGATGGACGGGTTCGAGCTGATCCGCGCCATCCGGAGCGATCCCGGCCTCGCCGATCTTCCTGTGATCGTCCTCTCGGCGCGGGCGGGAGAGGAGGCGAAGCTGGAAGGTCTTGACCAGGGCGCGGACGACTATATCGTCAAGCCTTTCGTCGCCCAGGAGCTGATGGCGCGCGTTCAATCCTCCTTGAGGTTGGACAAGGTTCGCAAAGAGGCGAGCCGAAGGGAGCGAGCGCTGGAAGACGAGGCAAACGACACGAGGGCGAAGCTCGATTTCGTGATGCGCCGGCTTCACGATCTTGTGGCGATCGTCGGCCCGGACTGGAAGGCCATGTATGTGAGCGAGAGCGTGTCGGACCTTACGGGCATGCCGCGTTCGGAGATTCTGGGCCAGAACGTCTGGGATCTGTTTCCCGCACTGTTCGATACGGAGATGGCGGAAGACCTCCGACGCACGATGGAGACGGGGAAGCCCATGCGCAGCGACCACTGGCTGGAGCTGTTTCAAAAGCATTTCGACATCCGGGCGGAGCGCATTCCCGGCGGAGAGCTGGCCGTAGTCGCGATCGACATCACCGGACGGGTCGCGGCGGAACGGGAATTGGAACGGCGGGTGGACGAACGCACCGCGGAGCTGCTGGCCGCGAACCGGGAGCTGGAAGGCTTCACCTACAACGTGTCACACGATCTGCGGGCGCCGCTTCGTTCGATCGTTTTCAACAGCAGCCTTTTGCTCGAGGACCTTGCCGGTTCGTTGAACGAGGAACAGCTCGATCTTCTTAAGAGGCAGGCGGCCTCCGCGCTCAAGGTTGCCACCTTGGTGGATGACCTGCTCAAGCTTTCGCGACTGTCGCGGCAAGAGCTGCACTTCTCCCAGGTCGATCTGACGGCTGTCGCTCACAAGGTGGTGAGCCAACTGCGGGAAGTGAAACCGAGCAAGTGCGAGATCGTTATCCAGGAAGGTCTCGAGTGCAGGGGCGACGAGACGCTCTTGAGCCTGCTCCTCTTCAACCTCATTGAAAACGGTTGCAAGTTCTCGCCCAACGGCGGCCTTCTGCAGGTGGGCTTCGATCGAGAGGCGAAAGCCTTTTACGTGCGAGACCAGGGAATTGGGTTCGAACCGGAATACGGCAGCAAGATCTTTGAGCCGTTTGAACGGCTTGTCAAGGAGTCCGAGTTCCCCGGTACGGGCATCGGGCTTGCGAACGTGAAGCGCATTGTGGAGCGGCACAGCGGGAAGATTTGGGCGGATAGCGGTCCGGGCCAGGGCGCGACGTTCTACTTCCAGTTGTCGCCGTCTGGGCAATAGGTACCCGGAAGGTGCTTTGCCGCCGTGCGGCAGACGAGGCGGATGTATCGATCCCACTCGATGGGTTTTTTGACATATTCGCAACAACCCAGCTCGTTTGCGCGCCTGACGTCGTTGGGCTCGTCGCTCGAAGTGAAGACAACGACCTGAAGGTCTGCCGATGCTTTGTTGGCGCGGACACCTGCAAGGATATCGAAGCCATGGACCTTCGGCAGCTTCAGATCCAGAAACACGAGCGAAGGGCAGGGCTGTTCGAGGAGGCGATGAAGCGCCGTGGCTCCGTCGGCAATCAACTCGATTTCCGGCTGGGGAGTGAGCTTCCGCAGACCTCGCAAGGTCATGTTCGCATCATCGTCACTGTCTTCGACGACGACCAGCGTCACCTTTGGAGCTGTGGGTCAACTTCCAGCACAGCCCATTATGTTTCTTTTGCCCGAATGAAGCGCCAGATTGTGGAATTAACTGTCACGAATCCGGCGGCTGCGAAACGTTCTCCGCGGGCAAGCAACGCACGTTAACAGTTATGTTTTCTGTATTCCAGCGTCTAAGCTAAGAGTAGATCTCAAATGCCGATACTTGCCGCTCTTTCCCTTTTCACGGCTCTTTCCGGGTCGACGACTCCGGCGCTCGTAGCATCTTGGTCCGGTGACGGAACCTATGCCGACCGCGTCAGCGGCATGGTGGGGCGGCCCATGGGCGGGACCACTTTCGTGCCCGGGCCTCCGGGCATCTCGAAGAAGGCTTTTGATTTCGACGGCGAGAACAGCGTCGTGTTCATTCGGGACGATCCGAAATTCCAGTTGTCCAAAGGGTTGACCATCTCCTGCTGGGTCTTTCCCAGGGCGCTCCCCAAGTATGGAAACTCACCGCAAGCGCCGCTGATCTTTCGAGGGGACGATCGGGACGGACTGGATCCTTACGTGCTCTACCTGATGAGCGACGGGACCTGGAAGTTCCTCATGAACGATTCGGCCAGCCGCGACGTTTCCGCTGTGGCGCCGGCTCAGATCAACTGCTGGACCCACCTTTGCGGAACATGGGACGGCGCCGCCGGCGTGATGAAGCTGTACATCAACGGAAAGCTGGCGGTGACCACTAAATCCGACATTCACCCGATGGATACGCTGGATATCCGGTCGCATCCGGGGCTGTCCATCGGCAACGTCCAGAATCCCTTTGGAGACCGCAGCTTTCAGCCCTTTAACGGCTCGATCGCGGACGTGAAGATCTACAATGGCCCATTGGCGAAGCCCGATTTCACTCGGCTGAAGTAGTTGAGGGCGCTGGTGAGAGCGTTAGTAGTCGGTGAGGGATTTAGGGGCAATGGCTGCGCGGAGCGCGTTCACCACCGCAAGGACGTCGATGACTTCCTGGCAGAGGGCGCCGGTCACGGGGGGAAGGAGTCCGAACGAGGCGAACAGCATGCCGACGACGCTGAGAGCCATGCCTCCTAATGCGCTTTGCAGCGCCACGACCCGCATTCGGCGCCCGATGTGGACGAGCTCGTCCAGGCGATGGAGAGAGCTGTCCATGATCACGGCGCCGGCGGCTTCCATCGTGACGTCGCTGCCCTGACCGAAAGCGACCCCGACGGTGGCCTCCGCCAACGCCGGGGCATCGTTGATCCCATCGCCGACGAAGAGGGTCGATTCCTTTTCGGAGACTTCACGAACGAAGTCCAACTTCTGTTCCGGCGATTGGCCG
>DASZPA010000154.1:0-8072 GCA_035550555.1 Fimbriimonas sp. | reverse complement strand
AAGAACGTGAAAGTTCAAGATCCCCAACGCTTGGCCCTTTGACAAGGGATAGAACTCGGTCAGCACCGCATCCATTCCGCCGGTCGCGCTGAATCGGGCGGCTTCTGCGTCGTGGTGGTCTCCCCACATGGAGTCAATTTTCAGCCATTGAGCGACGAGAGCCCGAAGGTCGATCTTCTTCGACGGCTTGCCCGGTCGCGACCAGATCAGTGTGTTGGTGCCCGACGTGTAGTCCTGACGGTAATCTTCGCTGAGGACACCGCCCGCGAACGGGAACTCGCCGCTGTCGAAGTTTGGCAATCGGCGACGCAAAGCGCCAATGACGATCGTATGGCCATAGGCATCATGCTCGAACCGAACTTGTGGGGGAGGAATCCGCGCGGCAAGCGCAGGTGTTTGACGACCGGCTTGCTTTCCGCAGCTAGCGATCAACACGGACGCGCCCACCAACAAAACACGTGCTCGCACACAAGCAAGACGGGTCTTCAGGCGAGATATGCTCGCCACCTTTTGCCGGCCAACGGTGGGGATCCGCTCTTGTGCCTACTGCCCGCGATATAGGATGCACCAGAACATACCGATGAACCAGCTGTGCTCCGGTTGGCTGAAGAGGGTTTGGCACTGCCATCCGTTCTTTAAGGCGAACTCGAAGGGATCCTCGGTGAAGTAGCAGTTCGTGACGATGCACTTGGGAGATGCGGTGGGTTGAAGAGCCTCCAGGACATCCTTCGCGATCCAGGGCGCGATGTCTTGGACCAGGTAGTCAATGGGATTGTTGAAGGTCTTTAGGAACTGGAGGATATCGGCGTTCAGCTTCGTGCAGACGGCATCGTAGGGCGAATCGATGAGGTAGCCGGTCTTCTCATCGATATCCACCGCGAAAAGATGTCCGGCATGACCTTCTTGTTGGTTACGAAGGAGCGCAGCGGCGATGACGCAGCTCCCAAGGCCCTTCTCGACGCCGGCTTCAACCACGATCTTCGGCTTCATGGCCCTGACAATCGCGTAGGAGATCCTTCTTGGCCCGTAATGCGCCTCTGGGTCGGTCACGTATCTGTCTTTGCTTTCGATCGTAGCCTGGCGGATATGGCTTCTCAGAGTCGCGTCGGACTCCAATTCATAGAAGTAACCAAGGGCTTCCTGGACACTCACCCCGCATGCGGCGGCTGCAATAAAGGGAATGGACAGTTTGCTCGCCTCATCGTCGTCGTAAGTGAAGTTCGAGACCTCCTTCGACTTCACAAGCCAAGGAAAGATCCGGCGAAGCGATCGCCAACTGCGTCTGGAGGCGACGAGGCCGCGGTAAGGGATTAGGAGCACTCGCCCGAGTTGTGTCGATCTTAGGAGAGTTCGCAGGCGACTCGGCGCGGAAACGGCTCCCTTCTCAACGAACTCTGAGTCTTTCGCGGCAAGGGTTGACGTTGCCATCAAGTTCAGTCCGCATTCGGGGCAAACGCCCGGATCTGGTTGAGCGACGGTTAAGTGGATCGGGCAAACGAATTGGCTGGACTCGCTCATTCTGCTCCGTTTTCCAGACAGTGGAGGAACGATTAGCGAACAACCTCGCCGAAATCTTCCACCAGAAATAGGATACAGCGCTTTTCCTAAGTCGAAGAGATCAAGATGAGGCGTGCCGTAGTCTTGCCACTCGTCCCCTAAAAGGGAAGTCTAATTGCATTGTCAAGGCAACTATCGCGGAAATGGAGGCTAGAAGATCAGTCGGTTCCCCACGAGGAGGGGAACCGACTGAAAGCGCCTACTTCAACGTGTCTTGATTCACGTCGAAGGTTGCCGCGGTTCCTTCGCGAGACACCAGTGTTCCGAGGTAGGAACCACCAGCCGTCAGGCTTACGGTCTTTGTCGCGATGACGTTGCTCGGCTGATCGGGCTCGGTCGCGAGGATTGTTACCGTCAGGTTGCCCGGCACCGGAACTGTCATCGTCGACGTCGTCGAGAGCGGCGCGACGTGGCTGAGCTTGAAGGTTGTCGTGCCAGTGGTGGCGCCGGGCAGCAGCAGGTAGAAGTCCACGGTCTCCGTGAGGCCCTTAATCCCAGGATAGAACGTGAACCAAGCGTTGTTCGCCGGCGGCTTGACGCCGATGTCGAACTGGTCTTGGATCACGTCATAGCCATCGCTTGGGTTGCCGACGGTCACCAGAACGTAATGGTGCTGCTGATCGCTGCTAATCGATTTTGTTGCGAGCGTCTGCCCGCCGGACCGCTTCACCGTCAGAGTCTGAGCGCCGGTGGCGATCCCGGTGCTCGTAGAAGCTTCGCCTTGACCTGCCTGGAGAGTCACTCCAGCCACCGTTGCAGACAAGGAAGAGTCTTGCGAGTTGGTCGTGTCGTTCACGAAGACCGCAGGCGTCGTCGGTCCCGAACCTCCGGTGACCGTCAGCGTGTATTTCTGGGTTCCCGTATATTGGCCCCGCTGAACCTGGACCGTGAAGGAGTAGGTTCCGGCAGTTTTCGGAACGCCTTCGATGGTGGCGTCTTTGCCAGAAGCGTGATCGTGAATAACAAGGTCGAGACCGGGAGGGGTGTCCCCCGAAGTGATCGTGATCTTCTGTCCTGCCTCGATATCACCGCCGGCGATGGCAAGGTCTTGGCTGTAGCTGGCTTTGACTTTCGCATCCGGCAAGCTTTTTGGATTGATCGTCACGGGAGGAATAGCGCCGATCTCACCCGTTACCAGGATGTCGGAAAGGCCACTGCCCTGGGAATCGTAGTTGGCAACCCACTTTCCACCGTCCGGATTCCCGGTATAGAACCTAACGCTGCCCGACGAGGTTGTCGAATACACGTAAGCTGCGTAGTTGTTGTTGAGGTCTAGCGTCAACATTCCGTTGATCGCCGTTGGATTCGAACCCAGTTCGGGCCTCGTGCCTGAGCCCTTTTTGAAGGTGAGCTGATAGAACCCGTCGTCCGGAGAGTAGTAGGTCGCAATATTCGGCTCTTTATCGACAGTCAACAAAACCGGGTCGTAACCGAGCCGGTTTGAAGGATTGCTCGTCGCGCCGAAATAGAGCGGTGTTGTCCGCAGATCGATCGCTCCCACTACCTTGAGGCTTCGGAAGACATTGAGCCCACCTACCTCCGTGAGAGATTTCGCGCTTCTATCGGTTACGTAGAAGTGGCCCAGGGCATCCGACTGGATTCCGCCGAAATCGGCGGTCGAAGCCGATCCGACCTTTACTTGGCCAAGGAGGGTAACGCTGCTCGGCGTGATCTTCAGTTCGCTCACCGTATCGTTCCCCGAATTGGCGACGGCGAGGTAGCCACCGAACCCAGCACTGTTGATCGCGGTCGGCTTGTTAAAGCCGATGAGACTTGCTCCATAGCTGAGGGAGCCGTTCGACGCTACATTCAAGGCAACAAGGTCGCCTTTGTTCGAATCCGCGAAGTTCGTGCACATCGCGCACAGCACGCTTGCCGTACCGGACCCGTCGACACAGAAGGAGATGTCCGTGGGAGAAGTCCCGCCGGTGCCTGGGTTGGAATAAGTCTGCACGGGTGCAAGCTGACCGGTCTCAACACCCGAAAAGACCTGAATCCGCGTGCCGATCAAAGCGTATAGGTGCTTTGTGTCGCCGATGATTTTGGTCGGCGATCCCGCGCATCCAGTCTTGCCAATAAAGGTGAGTGACCCGTCCGCGTTTCCTCGGAACGCCGAAATGTCGTTTGATCCCGCGTTGGCTGTGTAGACATAGAAATAGCGGAAGGTATGCGGCTTTGTCGAATGGAAAACGTTGGTGGTGCCAGACCCTCCACATCCGGCAAGCGCCAGGGCGAACGCAGTTCCGCCAGCCAGTGATGTTAAGGTTACTCTTGGGTTCTTTCGATGAAATTTCATTGATGGGATCCGTCCCGTTTCATGAAGGGATTCTCCAGACGGACCGTCAACAGATCGTCAGCACGCCAGCATCGCGTGTACAATGAGCCTCGCTTACCGAAGGAGGCCAGACTGTTTCATTCGCGAGAGAACGAAATCGACCTCGCCGAGCCCGACTCCTTTTGCTTTTGAGCCGATCTCCAAACGGCGCAGAGGATTCCCTTCCGAGACCAGCGTGAAGCGCGGACTCAGGATTGTCGGTGGCGACAAGTTCCTTGAGGAGAGGCTCGGTCGACGAGACCCGTGCACCTGCGGAAAGGGGAGGCGGTTTTAGCGCCTGCTGCGTGAAGTCCGGAGGGCTCGACGGCAGCAATCGCCAGTACTACTTTTAGGGAGTGACACCTCCGCTCAACGTGTCTTTGCAAGCGTAGCCGCCACTGGTTCGTGCTACGTTGGCTTCAACCCGTTGCTGGCAAACCTGGGAACGTGAGGCTGAACTGGCGAAGTTGGCGAACCTGCCTGCTTGGCAAGACTTCGAGCTGCCCCAGGGCGACGTAGTAGGCGAGTTGCGTCCCGTTCGGATCCCGTGTGAGACGGCGAGCGACAGAGAAGTTGGCTTCTCGGGACTCTCCTGGCTGGAGTACGAAGGACGGATCGGCGCTCGCCCCGCCCACCATACCGATTCCGCTTACGCTGGTGTCGTGCGTCCCTGCAGTTCCGTAGCCGTACCGGTTGCCCTGCTCGTCCGTGCCGAAGCTCGATTCGCCTTCGTAAGCCAAGATCAGTGGCTTGTCGGAGGTGTTCGTGAACTGGATCGTCATCTCGGTGGTTGTCCACCTACGGTTGCCTGAAATAGTCGCTTTCGCTCGAGTTATCTTGGCCGTGAAGGGACCGGCATCGACAGTGCGGTCGGAGATCGGAGGCGCTCCTTGGGGAGGCGCGAACATGCCCGACTTGAGGCCCGGCATATCGAGAATCCGCGTTGAGCCGAGTTTGTAGCGGTCCGCGCCCGAGGGTTCGATAAGCTGCGTTGTTAGATTGAGGTCGAAGGTGGTTCCAACGACACTGCTTCGATCGCCGCGCCAGCGCATGTCAAAGAGGGCATCGCCGCCACCGTTCGGTTTCAGCTTGAACTTGGGATCAAAGGTTGTCGCAGTGACCGCACCGATTCCGCGGCTCAACAAAAGGCCGTACTTGTTGCCTTGGTCGTCGGTGGCGCTCACATGGCCCATGTCGCAACCGAGGATCAACTCGTGGTCCGTCATATTTCGAAAGTGGACAGTTGCCGTGAGATAGTGCCAGCCGTTGGCGCCGAGGCTGGTCTGAAAGCTGGTCACTTCGGCTTCGTACGGATGGGTTTGAACAACTGCGCCCGCAGACGCTGTAATGGTGAGCACCGCGAGGAATATGCACGCTGAAAATAGATTCTTGAAAGAGATTTGCATGATGCGCTGAAGGCGGTATACCCGTCAACCTTGCAGGCAGCAAAAGCCTTAATGAAGCTTCAGCCAAAAACTGTCGTGGCGGTCGGCTATACGACGCCCGCGGCCAAGCGGAACTCGCGTGCGAGCACGGCAAGCTCTTCAGACTGCCCTTGGCGAATGAAGTTCAGATTCACCAGATTGCTTCCGACTCCAACCGCCAGTGCCCCTGAATCCAGATAGCCTCGGACATTCTTGAGCGTCACGCCGCCTGTCGGTAGGAGAGGGATTTCAGGAAAAGGCGCCTTTAGGGATTTGAGATACGCCGGCCCTCCGACTGCATCGCAAGGGAAGACTTTGACCACGTCGGCGCCCTCACGCCATGCGGTCGCGACCTCGGTGGGAGTGAGCGCTCCGGCTGAAACCAGCACTTCCGACCCGTTGCAAAACCGGATCGTCGGGATGTCCAGGCATGGACCCACGATGAACTGGGCCCCGGCCTCGACGCATGCCTCGGCGGTCCCGGGATCGTAGACCGTCCCCGCGCCGATGAGGGCGTTTTGACCGTGTTGCGCCGAGACCTCTCGCATCACCCCGATCGCGTTCGGCACGGTCATCGTGATTTCGAGTACGTCGATGCCGCCTGCCAGCAGCTGCCCAACTGCCAAAGTTGCTTCGCGTTCTGACGAGGCGCGGATCACAGGGACGATGCGGGATCGCGCGATCCAAGTGAAGACCTCTTCCTTGCTTCTCACCTCTCGACCCTCGCCGTGCCCATCTTCATGGCCCTTTCGACCTCAGGCAGCGTCGCCATGGTCGTGTCTCCTGGTGTCGTCATCGCCAAGGCTCCATGAGTCGCGCCGCATTCGACCGACCATTGCGGTCCTTTGTTTTCGAGGAACCCGTAGATGAGGCCGGCTGCGAAAGAGTCGCCTCCCCCTACGCGGTCGAGGATCTCCAAGCCATGGCGAGTCGGGGCTTCAAATATGTTCTCGTCTATGACCAACAAGGCTCCCCAGTCGTTTCTCGTGGCGCTGGTTGCGACTCGTAACGTAGTCGCGACGGCCTTGATGTTGGGAAAGTTTGCGGTCACGTCTCGGATCATGGACTGGTACGCCTTCGGGTCGAGATGGCTGTGACCCTCCGGGGTGTTTGGGATCTCGAAGCCGAGCGCCATAGAGAAGTCTTCTTCGTTTCCGAGTAGGACGTCGACGTAGCGGACCAGTTCACGGTTGACCTGCTTCGCACGCTGGGCGCCGCCATTCGATTTCCAGAGGGACGGGCGGTAGTTCATGTCGTAGGACACCACGGTCCCATGCCGCTTCGCCGCCTCCATCGCTTCTTTGGCGATTTCCGGCGTTTGGGCTCCGAGGGCGGCGAAGATGCCTCCCGTGTGGAACCAGCGTGCGCCTTCGACACCGAAGATCTGGTCCCAATCGACGTCGCCCGGCTTGATCTGGGAGATGGCGGTGTGGCCGCGGTCGCTGCAGCCGACGGCGCCGCGGATACCAAAGCCTCGCTCTGTGAAGTTGAGGCCGTTTCGGACGGTCTGCCCTGCGCCGTCGTCGGGGGTCCAGCGGATGTGGCGCTGGTCGACTCCACCTTGGTAGATCAGGTCTTGGACAAGCCGTCCGACCGGATTATCGACCAGCGCGGTAACGACGGTAGTGCTCTTGCCGAAGCAACGCTTCAGGCCTCGGGCGACGTTATATTCGCCGCCGCCTTCCCACACCTGGAATCTGCGAGTGGTCGAAATCCGCCCCTCGCCGGGGTCGAGCCGAAGCATGACCTCGCCAAGAGAAACCAGGTCCCACATGCAGCCGTCGGAGCGCAGATTCAGCCCATCCATCGCGGGCGAAGGTTACCGCGCCCGATCAGGATTCTCAACCGCAGAGCGGTTCAAGAAATTAGCCGCGGGTCGAAGACCCGGGGTTGCCGGTCGACGTATATTCGTGCACCCCGAGGCGGTGCCAGAATCGTTCATGTGCCTTCGCCTTATTTGGCTTTGAACGTGCACGTCGTGTTTGCAACAAGGGGTCGGGCGACCATGATCGGCGAGGCTTGGCGGAAAGAACTCCATGCCTACATGGGTGGGACGATTCGCGGTCTGGGCGCGAAGCCCGAAATAGTCGGTGGAGTAGGGGATCATGTTCACGCTCTCATCGGGTTACGTGGAACACATGCCGTAGGCGAAGTCATGCGCGAGGTGAAGAAGGCTTCGAACGCCTGGGCTAAACAGCACTACCACGGGTTCGCCTGGC
Source organism: Fimbriimonas sp. (assembly GCA_035550555.1). Classification (GTDB taxonomy): domain Bacteria; phylum Armatimonadota; class Fimbriimonadia; order Fimbriimonadales; family Fimbriimonadaceae; genus Fimbriimonas. The sequence continues at coordinate 558 of DASZPA010000154.1, read as the reverse complement.
AAGAAGGGTACGGAACCTTCTCTGTTTGCTCGGCCCGATTTGGAACGAATCGTTGCCTACATCGCGAATCAGGAAGACCACCACAACCAAATTACTTCTTCCGAGGAGCTTCGCAACCTTTTGGCGGAGTACGGGATCGAATACGACCTGCGGTATTTCGAGTAACGGCTCTGGCACCACCTTCGGGGTGCAGCAATAAATGTCGACCAGCAACCCCGGGTCTTCGACCCGCGGCTAATTTCTTAAACCGCTCCGCGGTTGAGAGGTGCCCTTTGGCCATCTGCCAGCGGTACGTTCAGCCTTACCAGTGCAACGGCAAACACGCCACCACCTCCTCCACAGGGAGATGATGGCGTGTTGCCCGAATATCAGTACCGGTAACTGTCCGGCTTGTATGGGCCTTCGACCGACACGCCGATGTACGACGCCTGCTCCGCCGAGAGTTCGGTGAGCTGGGCGTCCAGCTTTTGTAGCTGCAGTCGGGCGACCTTCTCGTCGAGGTGCTTCGGCAGGACGGAATCTGGCCGATGAAACAAAAAGATCCGAATGAAATGCGGC
>DASZPA010000153.1:0-2313 GCA_035550555.1 Fimbriimonas sp. | reverse complement strand
AGATCGCTTTTTGCCATCTTAAAGGCTTCAGTAAGACGAGAGTCTGGACTTGCTGTCGACGAATCCCTATTCGATTGCGAAACTTGAGAGGCCAGACGACCAGCGTCCGAACTGTTGCAAGGTCCCTTAGGAGCGATAGGGGGGCCGTGGGGCAAGGTTGGACGGAACCAGGGTGGCTTCTGCGCACAAAGGTTCCGTCTTGGAGTTACTTCTTCGGAATGGTGATCGAGAGCGTCGTCTTGGTTTGGATCCTGGGAAGCGGCGTGACACCCTCTCGGGCGGCGCCGGGTCCATAGCCGATCATGTTGAAGATCACGGCTTTGCAGCTCTTGAAGATGCCGCCCGGAATTGTCATATTCGTCCGGTCGCCAGGCATGAACAGGTGGCTTGCGACTCGGTCCTTGACCTCAGCCATCTGAAGGTAGCTTGTATCGGCCATGATCTGGTCCACGAACTGGTCGGAGGAGCTCCAAACAATCAGCGTGTGCTCCCCTTCCGGACCCATCGCCGTGGCGTACGAGCCAAGGCAGTTCGCAATGGGGTTCCACTGGAATGCGATGGAGCCATCCAAAGGCACTGGATTGTCCAGATTGGGAGAAGTCATCTCGATCGGCGCAAGGAAGTCCACGTCGGAGGGCGCGTCGATGCTCACGTTCCCGGCGTAGCTGCTGTTCAGGTTGTAGGTTCCGACCAGCGAACCTTCCTTCACCTCGCCTAGTTCGCCCTTGGCGGGCCAATAGCCGGTGGTCCAGTTGTCCTTGTAGTAGTAGTTATCGCCCCTGGCTGCCTGCGCCTTGATCATCGCCTGTCCCATCTCCATCTGCTGAGCAGGAGTGAGGGTCGCCAGGTTGAACACTTTCGGCTGGCCGGGTTGGACGCTATCCGATGAGCCCCAGTAGAACTTGATCGTAAAGTCGGGAGGCGAGCCCGAACCACCGTTTCCGCCACCTCCTCCCGCGCCTCCGCCGGTGCGTGGGGTCGGACGGAAGAGGTCGAGGTCGAGTTTGTCGCCCAAGCCGAGGCCGGATGGAGGAACGATCGAAGCAGTGGCGCCGTCCGGCGCGAGTGTCGGGGACCACAGCCGTACCGAGAGCAGCTTTTTCGGCGCTGTTGGAAGCATTGCCAAAGCAGCGGGAGGCAACTTCACACCGGGCGGCAGCGGCGGTAGTTTCACCACTTTAGTGCCGGCGATCCGGGTAGCGTGCGTTTCAGCAAAGATGGCCAGATAGGATTGGTCTTGAGCGGTGCTCGCGGCAGCCGTGGTCGCCAAACCCATCAATAAAAGATGAGACGTCTTCATCGAGTTCTTCCCCTATTCGTGAAATAGAAACGATCTAGTCGTTGCCAGCCGATTTTAACAGATGGGCACAAGGGGAATTTTGCTGGGCCCTTGAACTCAAAACCTGCGCTTTTGAGCTTGGGGAACCAAGAATTTTACTAGGCACATGCCTGGTACAAGGGGTTTTCATATTGGTTCGGTCTGGCAGGCGCTCGTCGGTGCGGCGCTCCTGGCGCTTCCATGCCTGAGCCCAGCTCAACTGAGACCCTCCGAGCGCAAAGGGTTGGACGATGCCCTCTACATCGGAAATCTGACTGAAGACGACCTGGGTTACGAGAAGAAGATTACGGACGACCCGTATCGGCTTCCGCTTAACCAGATCGGGTTAGACGACCCGCTGAGGGCGGCAGACCAGATGATGCAGCTTCACTCGGGCGCTACCGGTACCCTTTCGCAGATCCTCGCATCGGGTTGCGACGCTGCATTCGGCGACAAGGCGCCCGAAGTCAAAGACCCGACGTTGGTCCAAGGGTTGCCCGTTTCACTGCCCGAGCAGTTTCGAGAGCCCGTCCAGTTCTTGGTTGGCGCGATCGCCGACGCGACCTACTCGGTTCATCATGCGATACAACAGCTTTCTCCCACCGAAAAACGAGAGCTGATCGAGGGGCTTCCGCGCTGGGCGTCGACTTCCAACCTCGTCAAGCTCAGCTTCGTGAAGACTCCTCAGCAGCCGCCCTCCAGACTCCTGGAGCTTCTAACGAAGGTTGATTTGGCTTCCATTCGGCAGGCGGCGCTCAAGCTCTCGGCGCAGATCGAAGGCGAGCTGCCCAAGTGGCGCTCTCTCGCTTCTTCCGTGGCGATGAAGGGCTCCCTCCGGTTCAGAATCCAGGGTTTCACTGTCGAAATCGCCGGGCAGGATGACGACGTTCACACCAGCCGCGACACCAACCTCTGTATCGACCTCGGTGGCCGCAACCGGTACACGGGACGTTTTGGGGCAGGAATCGGCTACGCCTCCGTTCTAATCGACTGCG
>DASZPA010000152.1:0-7273 GCA_035550555.1 Fimbriimonas sp. | reverse complement strand
AGTTCGTCCGCACTCAGCGTGATCGTCTGCGGCTGCTCGACGGGTGTCTCTTCGACGGGTTCTTCTGCCGGGATCTCGTCGTTGACTTCTATGGGGAAGTCTTCCGTGATTCCTGGTACGGCTCCTTCGTCGGTATCGAAGAGAAAGCCCCTTCGAATGTGGTCATGGATATTCATAAATGATGCGGACCTAGCCGCCCTCCTGCTGTTTGTGATCGGAAATCTTCGAGACTAAATGCTTTGCGGATTCAGGGGTTTCGGACAGAATCTCGTCGATGATCTGGATGGCTCCTTGGTTGCGAGCGATCTCGATCATCTGGCTTTGCGGGTTGTACGTCTTGATGTTCTGCTTGACCAGCCGCTTACGTGTCCAAAGGAGATACTTCTGCAACTCAGCCCACGCCGGGGAGTTGAACATCCTCAAAAGGTCGTCCGCTTTCGGCGTTACGTCGTACTGGACCGGGACGTGATCGCCCCTCATGCCGCTCCCTGCTGGATGGCGTGGATCAAGAAATCAAGAGCCTCTGGAGGTAGCTGGGTAATGTCCATAGGCGGCTGAGGCTGGTTCGCTCCCATCGCTTGAGCGAGGTTCAACGGCACCGGTGCGCCCTGAGGTCCCGGAGGCGGGAGTTGGGGCATCGCTTGCGGAGGACCAGGCGGCATTCCAGGCGGTGGCATCCCAGGCATTCCAGGAGGAGCCATACCGGGCGCCATAGGAGGCATGAGTTGCTCCTTGGGGATCTGCATGTTGTTGCCCTGAGTCCAGGGACCGTTCGCAATGACGGCCTTAGTGACCTCGTAGGGATCGAGTCCGCTTGCTGGGCCGAACGCCTGCCACAGTCCGAGTAGCTGCTCGCTGGCTGCGATCTTGGCTCCCGGCGTATTGCCGGGGCTCTTGCCGTTAACCTCCCAGTTGCAGGGCGCGAGCAGGTCGTCTTTGACCACTCCGAGCGCCGCCGCATCGAGCATCCAGTCTTTGAAGTGAGCTATCAAAAGCTCCATCGTGAAATCGGCGATCTCTGGGAAATGAGTCGTGAAGTTCCCGATGTACTCTTCTAAGCCCACCGCCACGCCGGAAGCGATGATCGAGTTTTCGGTAGCCGTGGTGCTCTTATCCTGCGAAGAGCCCATCGTGTTGGCTGAGACTCTCGCCACCCGGTCCCCCAAGATGTCGATGAGCTCCAGCATCTGCATGATCTGCGAGCCGTCGAACTTGATATTGGGAGACCAGTTCTGCGCGGGCATGTCGGCCGGCACGTACTGACCCGCCGAATATCGGAAGTCTTTCTCGGGGAGCTCGGGACCGAAAACCGGTGGGTAGCAAGCTATCTGAGAGTTGTTGTAGTAGCTCGATCCCAGCTTGTTGTAGCAGTCCTGCATCCCCGAAAGGTTTCGAGCGACCGACACGCCAGGGTAGTAGCCTTGATTGGTTTCCTGGATGTAGGACGCGTCGAAATACCACGGCCTCGAATACTCGTAAGGGTCGCAGGTGAGCAAAGCCGCTTGACCGAAGGCGAACGTCGCAATGTAGTTCTGCTCGGGATCGTTTGGCTTTTCGGCATACTTGAAAACGACTTGGAAGAGTTCAACCCGTTCGTCCAGCGGATCGGTGGACATGACGTTCGGATTGACGCCAGAATTCCTGAGGTCTCCTAAATCGTCGTGAGTCGCCGGGGAGTCTCCACCTCTGATTTGAACGTCATCGAAGTACGTCCCGGCCTCTTGCATGGCCTTCACTTCTTTCACGCGAAGGTAGAACCGGTGTCCGACGATCCGGGCTGCAGCGATCCCTCCCACGCCTGCGGGGAAGATGGTGATGTCCTCCGGCGGGATCACGTCCCAGTTGAGTCCCGAGAACGGTTTCTGAGACGTGCGCTCGAAATACACCCGAACCCAAGCAAGGTTCGTGTCCGTGCAAACGTTGGAGGCTTGCCGGATGGCCTTCTCGAAGCCTCCTCTTTGCCAGAACTTGTGAAGGACGGCTTCCTTCTTTTCCTCAAGTTCCGGCTTTCCCGAGGCGTCGTCCGCCAGCATGTACGGCTCTTGCTTCGTGACCACGGTGCAGACCTGGGCCGTGAGCATGTCCTGTCTTGGGGCGCTGAATGGAAATTGAACGGGGACCAGACCTTCACCTGGCGAGTCCGAGTTTCGGAACTCTCCGCGGTGATACGCCTTGCATGTCTCCCACCAGACCGGGCACTCTCCTTTCGAGTCAAGACCCGCTTGGACAAGGTTCTTGAGCAACGTCCCCAGTTGAGCCCTTTTGTTCGGATCGTTTGCGATCTTCACAACCTCGCGGAGCTCGTCTTCCGTGTCCGGCTGCGCGGGCTGGCCGTAGGTCAATCTCCCGTCGGGAGTGAACGAGACGACCGCGAAAGAGCCCGTCGGCGCATCGTCAGCCTCAAAGACGTTGGGGTCGATGTCGAAGGTGGGCGGGGCGCCGGCCGCAATCCATGCTTCGATGAGCTTCGCTACCCGAAAGTGCGTGACAAGGGCGATGATAGCCCCCTGCTGCACCATCTGAATGAGGCTTTGCAAGGCTCCGAGGTCGCGGAACTTGAAGTCGTTGAACGATTCGCCCTCGGGTACGGGATCGTCTGGGTTCTCCACGTACTGGAGCATCTGCGGTGCGACCTTCTTAGAGGCTTGACCCGTGAAGACTCCAAGGTTCCACGGCCTATAGTTGTCCGAAGGCTCGATGTCTTGAACGCCGATGATGTTGCCGATGATCTGGGCAGTCTCTTGCGCTCTCGAAAGGTCGGAACAGAAGATCGTGGTGATGCCTGAGCCTTTGAGCTCTTCGCCGGTTGCCGCCGCTTCTTTCTTGCCCTGACTGTCGAGAGGAACGTCCGACCAACCGCGAATCTTGTCGACGGAGGATTTACCTTTGCCGTTAAGAGCGGTCGAGCCGTGCCGGATGACGTACAGTGCGCCTTGCATCGGGCTTTGGGATGGGGTCGTGTTCATAGGCGGTCAAAAGAAAGGGCCACCTCCCGTGCGGAAGCGACCCTTGAGGGATATTCACCAATCGGAGGACTGAGGGGTGTCCTCTCTTCTATTTGCGTTCAGAGGGAAGGAAAAGCTAGATGCCCGTCGTCAGCGGATCAGTTTTGCGGTAAGCGGCAAGGAGAGCACGAGTCAGGAGGTCAACGGCTTGTTCCGCAACGTGATGCTTTGTGTCATCGTCCTCGGGCCAAAACATCTCCATATGGCAGTGGATCAACTCGTGTACGACAGATCGTTCCGGGTCGTAATTCCAGCGATCCTCGAACCCGGCGACTTTCGGATCGAGAACGTTCATCGTCGCGATCTTCTGAAGCGTGTTGACGTTGATCTTCCCTTTGCTGCCCTCAAGCAAGTCAGGAACCACGAGGCGGCCTCGCACCTCCCAGTCTCGGAGGTTCAGCCGCTCCTTCCACACGGCGATTGCGTGGTCGAGTTCTTCTTGCGTTGTGATCGGAAGTGGCTTCGTGTCGTCAGGCAAAGACACCTTGTCAGCAGTTTTGAACCGATAGCTCTCCGCGTCCAGGTTTGGAGCACTTCCGTTAGTGCCGACACGACCAATCTCACCTAGTGATTGCGCTTCGATAGCCATCAGACAGCCTCCAATACTGGTGATCCGAAGACTAGCCTCAGCGCGTCGCTACTCACCCATCTGTAGCGTAGTAGTCGTCGCAAAGAGGGCGTTTGCCAGTTCGGAATCGAGACGGAAGCGGGATTTCGATATGTTAAGCTTCGGAGGATGCGGTAGCTCATTTCCGTCTGCGTCATACAGCCACCGCCAATTCTTCAACCGGCTCGATAACGAAGTTCACCGCGATGTCGGGGATGATCACAAGATCTGAGTCACCCTCGAAAGCGAACTCCCGCTCCGCTCTCGTATCGTAGTGAATTCGGTCTCCCGGCTTCACGTCCATTAGCTTCTCGCCTGTCTTCTCGTTGACGAACGCCATCGGCCCTACGCTTTCGACGGTAGCCATTCCCGTGAAGTAGTGCTCTTTCGAGGGCATCAGAAAGCCTCGGTCGGTCGTCACCATCGGGTCACGTCTTACGAAGAGGTTCGTGTGAGAGGCGGTCATTTCCATAGTTTCAGGGATGATCAAAGCTAAGGTGCATTCGTCCCACGGGATTCTCTCGCACTCCCCGTGAACAAACGCTGTGGACTTTCCGTAGACTCGGACTTGGTTATCCGTCTTGTAGCCGGGGACCTCGAACTCTTGGAGCCACTGGCCCTGGTAGCCGTCTACCGCTACCATCTGGCCAGGCTTGAGACTGACACCGTAGCCTGCCGAGAGGACGATTCCCACGTCCGGCCGCATGTTCGCTGCTAACCGGTCGGGGAGGAAGATGTTGCCGATCTTTTCGCCGGCGGGAAGCATTTCAACGAGGACCACATACGGAGGGCATTTGAGATGCGCTACCTTCGATGCGTCGATATTGTGGTCCGTCAGCAGGATGCCGACTTCTTTTTCGCGGTCAGCCATTGTTCCGCCTCCGTAGCTGAGACTCAAGAAGTTCGATAATCGCGTCCTTACTTGCAATGGTCGATTGCAAGGCTTTGATCTGTGCTCGATTGAACAAAGCCGCGATCCAAAACGCCAGCGCGCACAGCACGGCGAAAGTCGGCACTAATTGATACTCAGCCATTCTCGTACCTCAAGTGGCGATTCGAGACGCCCCAGACTTCGCCTTTGTCGTTGACCATCACGGCTCTCAGTTCTCCGCTTTCGATGACCCAAGCATGGACGCGGTAGATTGTGTTCTCCTTGAAGTCGTGAGCCAGCGGAAGCGGTGGAGCGGAGCAGTCGTCACCTTTGGGGCTTGAATACTGTTCGATGCGAACCAGCATCACTCAGCTTCGAAAGGCGTCGAGTCCGTCAGCTTGCGGACCGCTGCATACCACGCTTCGTCTTCGTCTCTGCCAACTGCCACCACGCCGGACCAACCACCGAGAGTCATCACGATTTGAAACTCGGTGGTCTTGTTGCCGTAGTCGCCGGTGTTGGTGACTTGTCGGACCCTGTACTCAGGGGTGAAGTAGTCGCAAGGCGGAATGTCTTTATCGGTCACCGGGTTAACCAGCGTCGGCCTTGACGCCATCTACATCCCCGCCGCTTTCTTTCCCGGCCCTTTGGGGACCATCATCTTTCCTTTGGGCGCAGGAGGGCCTTTCTTGCCCTTCATCATCTTCGCCGCAGGAGTCGGCATCGAAGGAACCGTACCGCCCAACTTGGACGGCATACCGAGCTGAGAGCTGAGCGAGGAACTCATGTCCCCCATCGTGTTTTTCATCATTGTTTCTTAACCTCTTCCGAGTGCGGTAACGAGCGAAAACTCTTCTTTCTTGGGATTCAAACCGTCCCTGACGCCCTTGCTTTCCTTGGGCATCAGCAGCTTCTTGACCTTCATCAGTGCGTACTGGTTGGCGTCAGCAACGTGGCTGAACTGGTTCTTGAGCGGTCTTTCCCGGTACACCGTTCCAGGTCCCGAGACATCCGGAGACGATCCCGACACGTCGATCTTGTAGGCTCCCGACATCGCCTTTCGAAGCACCGGGCATCTTGCACCGTCGATCACAAACCCTGGATGGCCGTTATCGAGTTGGCGCATGAGGTTCCATGTCACCGCATCAAGGCGATGCTCCCAAACGTTGCTGGACGGTCTGAGTTCGAAGCCGAAACGCCTGGCCACCTGTTGAGCGGTCTCCCCGTTAGTTCCGTTCCTTTGAGTGACCGTGGTATCTGCCCAGTGCTCCACGTCGGCCCAGTTGCCGGGAAGAAGCTGCCTGATGGCCGTCATCACCCTTGGCGCGAAGGCTTCCATCGGCTCTCCACCGTCGCTTGTCAGTTCCAGGATCGCATGGACCTGGAGATACTTGGGAACGATCTGAACGAGATTGAAGGCGGGAAAGAGCGTGGCGCCGCAGTCCCACCCTGCGATCAGAGTAGAGCCTTGGATGATCCTGAGCGGTTCCGATCCTCTTGGGCAATGGTAGGAATCTCGATACTCGCCGTAGACCGGCTTGCCTTCGTAGATGTCCTCCATCAGTTCCATTTGCTGATCCCACTCTCTTTGAGGGATGGAGTTGGATTGCCTGTAGGCTCTTGCCCAAGCCTCGTTCTTTTCGTCGTCTGCCGAGTAGTGGAGGGCTACGTAGCGAGCTCCACCTTTTAGGGTGGTGGCTGCGAAGCCGGGGAGGTCAGGCATTGTCGATGATTTTCAAAAGCCTGCCTCGCTCTTTTAGTAATTGCTCTACCGTGAGATTGTGCGGCTGACCGTTCGCCACGGCAACCATCAAGTCGTCAATCACTCTCAGAGAGCAATGGGCGTCCATCTGTCTGACTTTTTTAACCCCTTCTCGATAGTAGGCGAGAATAACTTTTCGGTCCTTCTTGGGTTGCTCCTGTTTCGCCATGAAGCCGAACAGCGTAGCCACGCCGCCGAGTCCCAACACGGATAGAAAGTTGCGTCGGTTCATGCGCCCACCGCCATGCGCTCAAGGTGAGCTATCGCAGCATCCCTAGTGGTGATGTTTATCGGATGCGTTAAGACAAAAAGCCCCTTACCCACATCTCCGTGTTCGCCGTCGCATTCAACGAGCTCGTCCTTTTGAAGTAGACGTGCCTGGCGATCCGGTCCAAGAAAAACCGGCCACAAGTTCGTAATGTCTGCCGTTCGCAGATAGAGGTCCACGAGGCCGTTGTCTGAGTATTGCTGCCTCATTCAACCGCCATCAGCTGGTGGTGCTGGGCGTAGGTGATAAACCCACGGTCGTCCAAGATCCCGATACCGAGCAGGTCTCCTTTGATGGGTGGGCCTTCCTTGCTTGGAATGTCCTGATGACAGTAGTGGTGCGTGACACCTTCGAACGTTTGACCGTTCTTGTTGACGATGACCTTCTCTTGGGTCTGAACTGGAATGACCATGATGTGTTCTCCTTTTATGGGCGTTGCCGTGAAAACCGTTTAGCTCTTGTCGAGCCCGAGCAGGACGCGAGGCTTGACCATTTCCTTTACTTGCCTCCAATCCTCATTTGTGCTGGGGTTGGCGATCCCGCAGACCCACCCTCCAAACGTTCCCGGTGCGCCTTGCGTCACAAGACAGGCTTGCCCCCAGAACTTCGAAGCTCCCCGGTAACGCGAGATCTCTTCGAGGATGACGATGGTGTAGCCTTTTCCTTGCTCGGCTCCCGCGTCTTGATGGGACTGCGCCATCAAGGAACCGTTCGCAAGGCTGATGTGAGTCACCTCGTGCTTCGTGATCGAGCCCATCGG
>DASZPA010000151.1:0-6320 GCA_035550555.1 Fimbriimonas sp. | reverse complement strand
TCATCAAGAGGAGGAGCTTGAGAGAGCAGTTCCTGAGGTGACAATGAAGAAAGCTTTTACATTAATTGAGTTGTTGGTGGTGATTGCAATTATTGCAATCCTGGCGGCCATTCTGTTCCCGGTGTTCGCGCAGGCCAAGGCGGCAGCAAAGGCTACGGCCAACCTGAGCAACCTGAAGCAGCTGGGGCTCGCGGTCCTGCAATATGCGAACGACTACGACGACGCCTTCCCGCTGGCGATCCAAGAGGGAACCGCGCAGGAGCAGCAGCAGTACTATCCGGTCAACGGCGACGGCACGACCCTCAACTCGACCCCGATCGGCGTGATTCCGTGGCACGAGGCCGTCTATCCCTATTCCAAGAGCCGCGACATTTACGTCTCACCTCTCGCCTCGTCACCAGGTGGAGAGAACCCGATCAAGCAGTTCCTGCAGTCTCAGTACTACGGCGTGCTGCCCCGCGCTTCGGCCATGGCCTACAACACGAACGGGGCCTTTCTCATGGACGCGCCCTACATCAACAACGGAAACGGAGCATACATCGACGGTCCCTTTGGAGCCGCGTTTGATCCGCAGATCACTCCGACCTTCTACAACGCGTCCTCGCTCTCCCAATCGAGCATTCAGAACATCTCCGACGTTGTGATGATCTCCGACGCCGGAGCCTCGGACATGGGCTTCTTGACAACGACCACCGCCCCGAACGGCTCATCCACGACGCCGCCGTGCGTCGCTCCCGAGACCCCGAATCCGTGGAACGCCTCCGCGATCTACGCGGGCCCCTGGGCTCGCAAGGGCACGTCCGGAGCTTGGAACGGCGGCAGCAACTGCGTTGTCTCGAACGACCAGCAGGGCATGACCACCTACTGCGCTACTGACGGATCGGCCAAGACTGTTGCGTACAGCAAGATGTTTGGAACTGCGACATCGGGCGGCAACCCAGTAGTGTATCGGCTATGGGTTAATTCGACAAACTAGTCCTCCTTCTTCGGCAGGAAACAGGCGTGGGGTTAGGTCCTTAGATGGACCTAACCTCGTCCGGGTTTGTGAGTTGTTTGGTTTGTGGGTTTTATTGGTCGTTGGAGATTCTGCGCTTGGACAGCGAGACCGCCCAAAGGCTGGCGCGAACCCAGAGAGGGGGCACGCCGGTTGGAACGCAAAGGTCTTTGAGCAAAGCACTCTCGATCTCGTTCAAGGAGTACAGCGGAACACGGAAGTCAGACGGCTCTGCTGAATGCGTTCAACCTGACACCGGCGTCACAGCTTGAACCGTTTCGCCCACACCGATCCATCCTTCGCCATCCGGAATCAGATTGATGGCGAAGTTGACCGAGTTCTCGACTTTCCGGAACGTGGCCAGCGTACGAAGAGGCTCGTCTCCGCTAGGCACTCCCGTGCTTTGGTCGATGGTTGTGACTTGGCAACGGCCACACGGCTTGGCACATCGAAATTCGATCCCGCCGATTTGGATCTTGTGCCAGTCATCCTCTGCCCAAGGCCGCACTGATCCCGTCACAACCAAATTGGGGCGGAAACGGTTCATGGGAACGGGCGAGTCGAGTCGCCCATTGAGATCCTTCAGCGAGGCATCGTTCGCCAGGAGAAGGGGATACCCGTCGGCGAAGCTGACGTGGTCGCCATCCCGCGAAAACTCCGAGTTGGTGGGACGAATCGCCTTTTCCGGCATTTGAACCAGCGTGCAGGCGAAGCCAAGATGGTTACCGAGCCACTCGTCAGCTTCAGGCGATACCTCTTGCGCCAAGACCTCGCTCTTCCACACTCGGACCATCCGCTCTTGGCCATCGGCGATCAGAGGCAGGCAAAGTTGGTCGTTCGCGGCGGAAAGTTGCAGGCATTTCTCGAGAACCGTCGCTTTCAGAGTCGCCATTTTGGGGTGAGACCGCTGGCTGAGGAAGACTCCCGCGCCGTCAACGACCATCCAGCGCCGATCGAATCGAAGCCCGCGGAACTCGACAAACGCGCGATCGAGCCGCATCCCCGCCAAACCCTTCACCGGATAGACGTTGATTTCCGAAAGGGTCATGCCGCATTTTGGCCCGTCTCTGCATGGGCTTGCATCAGCTCTTTGATGCTGCGGCAGGTGGCGTCCCAGTTCAGCTCCTTCTTGTACCGTTCAAACGAGCTGAGGCACAGGGACCGGTAGCCGTCCTCATTCTCAAACGCCGTGCGGATGGCCTTGGCGTAAGCCGCCGGCGACTCGCAGTCGTCGACTAGGACGGCGTTCTGTCCCGGGGCTGCGGCGCCAGGTACGCCCATCCGGTTCGGTGCGATGCTGGGGACTCCAAACGATGCCGCCTCGCAAAACACGATGCCGAACGCCTCCATGCGCGTGGGAAGAACGAAGAGGTGCGAGTCTTTGAACAGCTCCTGCAGTCTTCGGCGACCTTGATCGGAACCTTTGCTGATGAAGCCCAGAGACTGGATCCACGGCTCGTTCTCGGCATCGGACGGGACATCGCACCCGACAACGGTGAGCCGTGCAGGGAAGCCTTCCTTGTTGAGAATCCGGGTCGCCTCGAGCGCGATGGCGCCGCCCTTCTGGTCCCAATCGACTCCCATAAATAACAGACGGCACTCGTTGCGGCCTCGATTGTCGACCACCTCTTCGACTGTGTCGTAGGTCACGTCGGTGTCCAGATTGGCGCCCAGCGGGATCACCGACACTTTCTCTCGAGCCACGCCCAAATGCTTCACCGCCTCCTCGCGCGCCCACTCCGAGGTTTGGATGATGGCCTTTGCGTGACGAGCAGCCTGCCGCTCAATGAGGTCGCTCTCGGCGAGGCACTGCCGGCTGGCGTTCTTCACATGCAGTCCGACGGTCGAGCCGAAGGGGCAGTCTTGCAGCATATACACGGGGCAGGGTGCGTCGAAGAAGGCGATCTGCCGCGATCCGTGCGCGAGGATCGCGTCGACCTTCTTGCCCTTGAGCTGGTTTTCAAGCTGTTGAGCGAACGCCTTCGCACTGTCTAGGGTTCGGTAGGCGGGGTCGGACTGGCCGTGTAGCCGAGCCTTGGAGGCTCGGATTCGGTACCGCAGGTCGGTGACTGGCGTGAAGTCTCCAATCCGAACGACCTCTTTAAAATGCCGCTCCAGCGCCTCTGCCAGGTGAAAATAGGTCCCCGACCAAGCCCGAACATCCCGGCTGTCGCCCATCGTCACAAAAGCGATCCTCTCCATCCTCCCCTTTAAGATCGGCTGGAATCGCTTGTGGCCTTATTCGGATGTGTCGAATCGGCTGCTGGGGCTGCAGTTGTCCGGTCGTGGTTAGGTGCCTTCAGGCTTGGGGCCCGGAAGGCGATCGAGCATGGTGTAAGGCAAGATAAGGGACCTGGTGGCGGAATAGGCACGAAGCATCCGAAGATCAAGCTCGCTCCACACCTTCGGAAACGTCCTTAGGAACTGAATGTCGTAGAACTCCGCTTGCAGTGTATGAAAAAAGAAGGGCTGAAAGAGTTCCTCTCCAGCCACCGTAAGTTCTGCCAGTCGATCTGCATCGAATTGCACTTCTTCGACCAGCCTGCCGCACCGATCGCACAGTTTCGCGACGGAGATACTGGAGGCTGGGTGAAAGTAGGCAACATAACTTCGGCGCCATGGCTAAGTACCGTGGGTCTGCCTTATCTTGTTTAGTCCTCTCTACACGCTCTATCTCGTCGAAACCCATTTCCCAAAACCGGGCCTCGAGGATGTGAGCAACAGTCTCTTTTGTAAGGACCGAACCGACAATGCTTGCAGCAAAATCTGCTTCGATGTTACGCGTCTTCTTCAACCGGAGAGGATCCCTCAACCAGGGCTTCGGGGTTCTGCCACAGACGGAACACGCGTAGGTGCTCTAGTCTCGTCAGGAATTGCTGGTAAAGGCAATGTACGATCGATACATCCATGGCTCTGTTTGAAGACGGTACAGCCTTTCCATTTCCCTTTATGCTTTGAGCTCGTTTCAAGATGTGCTATTCACATCGACAACCATGTCTGATACATATCAGCTTCTTCAGTTCTTCCGACGTGCATGGTGGCTTCTGAAGCTCATTGCTGGGAGGCTGAATCGTACTGTCATTCATGGTTCAATGCACTTGGAGGCAAGTCTGTTTCGCTATATCAACGTGCTTCGCCAGATGGCTCTCCAGGTCTATCGGTATACGCAACAAGCTGGTCGCGCCGATGGGAGTAGTGCTTTCGATCTTGAAACGAGAGCCTAGATAGATTCGTCAGTCGCGTCAAGGGCGACAGATCTCCGTCTAACACGTTCGAGGATTCGCAGAAAAGAATCCACTCGAGCGACGGCATATTATCCAAGAACTTGATGCTGTCGATATCGCCCATGTTGTTAAAGAAAAGGTTCTTCAAGTTGCCTAAAGGCGCGACGTTCGATATGGAATTGACTCGTCGACACGTATCCACATCCAACTCTTCGAGGTAGGAGAGATCTTCGATGCCTGCAATTGATTCCAGCCTCGTCAGATTGCCTAGTCTTATAGATCGTAGTTTCTGAAGGGCTTCGATGCCCTTCAAAGACTTGATGGGCGAGGTCAGGAGCGCAAGACGCTCCAGGTTTTCAAGGTTGGCAAGGGCAGTGAGGTCTTGCCCTTTGTAGTGGTTGATGAAGGCACTTTTCAGGGTTCGGCACTCGAAGAGCGATTTCGCCTTGCGGCGCCATTCAAGTCCGACAGCTTCTAGTTCAGGAAACTCTCCGAACCGGATCTCACTGGAGCAGTAAGTAGAGACATCCAGCGACCTTAACCGATGAAGAGCATGGATCGGCTCCAAGTCGGTGATCCGGTAGTTGGTAATGCTCAGACGCTGGAGATCCGGCAAATCCCGGAGGAAAGATAGGTCGGTGGTGTAGCAGCCCTTCGCATAGTTGACTTCGAGCTCAGCGATCCGACAGTTGTGCAAGTGCTCCGTGACGCCGGGCGCCCAGCTCGCAGTGAGAACCGCCGAAGGTCCATACGCACCTGGGCAGATTTCGACGCCTTTCGTAAGACTGAACATGACGGGGAGGTTATTCTTAGACTCGGCAGCATCACTTGCAAACCAGAGAAAGCCGGGGCCGGAACCGTCGGCAGGCTCCCCGAACCTGGGTATAATCCGCTGTTCGGGCTTTGTCCCGAACCTACAACCATGCCACGAGCCAGGCGCGCTCTCCTTCGCCGGAGGGAAGCCGAACCGGTTCGACCACGGCGGGAGATCTATGGCGAAACAAGCGTTAATCGAAAAACAGAGAAAGAAGCCCAAGTTTCAGGTCCGGGCTTATAACCGTTGCCAACTATGTGGCCGTCAGCACGGCTACTTTCGATTCTTTCAGATCTGTCGGATCTGCCTGCGCGAGAAGGCTCACCGCGGCGAGCTTCCCGGCGTGAAGAAATCCAGTTGGTAAGGACGGAGGACCAAGACCATGCACAGCGACCCTATCGCAGACCTATTGACGCGCATCCGAAACGGAGCGCGGGCGCACTTGACCACCGTCGACGTGCCCCACAGCAAGATCAAAGTTGAGATCGTGAAGATTCTCGAGGCCGAAGGATTCTTGACCAGCCACGAGATCTCGAACGAGACCAAGTTTCCCACCATCAAGGTCACGCTTCGGTACGACGCCAAGCGGAGACCCCTTATCAGCCACATCGCTCGCGTGAGCAAGCCGGGTCTTCGCGTCTACAAAGGCGTGGACGACCTCAAGTCGGTCCGAAGCGGCTTGACCACGCGGATCGTGAGCACCAGCGCGGGGCTGATGACCGACCGTGAGGCGCGCCGGCGAAAGATCGGCGGCGAAGTCCTCTGCGAGGTGTATTAACCATGTCGCGAATTGGATTTCAACCGATCACCGTCCCGTCAAATGTCACTGTCACGGTCGACGAGGCGAGCAGCACTGTTTCCGTGAAGGGGCCGAAGGGCGAGCTTCATCAGCCGATCTCTCGACTTCTCACGATCAAGAATGAGAACGGAACGCTCTCGGTGGACCGGCCAAACAACCTGCGTGAGGCTCGAAGCCAGCACGGGCTTGCCCGAACTCTGATCGCCAACATGGTCGACGGGGTCACCAAGGGCCACGCCAAGACGCTGGACATCGTCGGCGTAGGCTACCGCGCGCAGCTCCAGGGCAGGAACCTCCTGCTCAACATGGGCTACTCGCACCCGGTGACTATCGACGCCCCGCAAGGGATCACGTTCGAGGTCAAGACCGACGACCGCAGCAGGACGTCTCAGATCATCGTCAGCGGAATCGACAAGGCGCTGGTGGGCCAGGTGGCCGCCGACGTCCGAAAGGTCCGCAAGCCGGAGCCGTACAAGGGCAAGGGTATTC
>DASZPA010000150.1:0-10050 GCA_035550555.1 Fimbriimonas sp. | reverse complement strand
ACCAAGTCACGTTTGTCTGCCGCCGCCAAGGCAACGAGCGCCTCCTGAGCGGCGTAGCTGAGTGGATCCCGTCTCAACGGTCGACTGAAAAGGCGCGTAGCTATTTCGGGAAGGTAAGTGAACGGCTCGGCTGTTGACGTTGCCGACTCTTGTCGAAGCAAGGGCGCCAACTTTTGGAGAAGCTCATTCGAATCGGTCGAATACTCAATCGAGTCAGACTGAGGTTCCGAGTGCAGTCTTTGCGACTCCAGAGTCACCATCGGCAGGGTCAAACTTCCAGATAGAACCTCATCCCCCCTCGACTCATAGCCGGACGCTTGGAGCTGTACCGCGTCGAATCTTCGAAGGTAGTCGCTCTGATCCATCCAAGCCCGGCCAGAATCTGTCAATTTGGCCGTGACGATGAGTCTTTGCACCGCGCGATCCACCCTCCGCGGAGCGTTCCGGTCACCCTCAACGATCTTGGATTTGTCTCGTTGGGCTTCTCGACGGTTCTCATCATCTACCCACTGCTTGGCGACCGCCGGCGGATCGCCATGAAGCTGCAATTGCATCGGCGTCGGGTCGGAGGAGGCCCAAACCCGCCTGTCGCCCGGCCGCATCGTCGCCACGGCTGCCAGGTCAATCCCTTGACAGAGCTTTGCAATGAACGGTTGCCATGCGTTATCTGCCGGCGACTCGCCTGCGGCCATTTGGGCCAGCCCCGCCTTCATCGTTTGGACCTTTTGGTCCACTTCGATGGCTTCCTCTTGCTTCCTTTGCGCATCGTCCGGCTCAAGCTTAAAGCCGCTGCCATCACGTTCCCACTTGCACGACGTCACCCGTGCTAACCGCTCCATCAGTTGGTCCAAGGGCATCTTGGAAACCCTCACGAGGACCACTTCTCGGTTTGCCGTACGGTCCGCCGTTAGGAGGCTCCCGACCTTTGAGGAGATCTCGGAGAGAAGGGCGCCGACCAGCTTCGCGTCGCCGGAGTAAGTAACCGGCTTTGTCGCCAGCTGTGTCAGGGCAACAAAGGAAAGAAAGGCAATCACATCACACGTCAAAAACGATGCCGAAGCCTTGACGTTTCGGCAAGCGCAGAAGGTTGGCAACAAGATAACCTTTTGAAATGCCCGTCGCCGATCCCCTGACCTTTGCTGCAATCCTTGACCGTGCGAGCAGCGAGCACTACGCGTTGGCAAGCATCAACGTGACCAGCAGCAACACCGCCAACGCGGCGCTTGCGGGCTTTGTCGAGGCGAACGCCGACGGCATCATTCAGATCTCGACCGGCGGCGGAGAGCATGCGAGTGGCCCCGCCAAAGACATGGCTCTCGGCGCAATCGCGCTGGCTGAGCACGTCCACTGCGTGGCCGCCAAGCTGGATGTAACGGTCGCGATCACCACGGACCACTGCGTACCGGGCAAGCTGGAGAAGTTCGTGGTTCCGCTTATCGACAACGAGGAAAGGCGCAAGGCGAATGGCCAGAGGAACCTATTTAACGGTTTCATGTTCGACGGAAGCGAGCTGCCCCTTAAAGAGAACATGGAAGTTGCTCAGGGACTTCTCAGGAGAATGGCTCCCCTCGGACTGATCCTAGAGGTCGAGGCAGGGCTGGTCGGTGGCGAAGAGGACGGGATCGACAATACCGGCGCCCACCACGCCAAGCTCTACACGACGCCGGATGACATGCTTTACGTGTACGAGTCGCTGAAGGACCTGGGGCGGTTCAATTTGGCAGCAACGTTTGGCAACGTGCACGGCGTCTACAAGCCAGGCAACGTGAAGCTTATGCCGACAATCCTGCGAGACGGCAACGCCGCGGTCACTGCCAAGTACGGCCCAGCTGCATCCTTGGACCTCGTTTTCCACGGGGGCAGCGGCTCGCTGCTCAGCGAAATTCACGAGACGCTCGAGTACGGCGTCGTGAAGATGAACGTCGATACGGACTGCCAGTACGCCTTCTCAAGGCCGATCGCCGACCACATGTTCAAGAATTACGATGGCGTGCTTCGCGTGGACGGAGAGATGGGCGACAAGAAGGTTTATGACCCGCGCAGCTACATCAAGAAGGCCGAAGCCGGAATGAAGGCACGCGTGATTCAAGCCTGCCAAGAGCTCAATAGCGCCGGAAAGTCGCTCGCGGTCGCCAAGGTTTAAGCTAGGAGAACTCTCATGAACGAACTGATCGGAAAGAAGGTAGTCATCCACAGCGCCGGCTCCAGCGGCGAGCGCCAGGACATCGGAACACTGGAATCGGTAGACGGTACGTGGCTCAAGCTCCTGAAGAACACCAACGAGACGCTCTACTTCACGGTCTATTCGATTCGGATGGTGAAGGTTTTCGAGTGATAAGTTTGTAAAGTTTGTAAGTTTGCAAGAAAGGCATCCTCGGATTAAAAAACTTGCAAACTTGGGCGAAAATATACTTGTTGAGTCACATTTGTGATACAATGAAGGTATGGTTGCGGAGCCTAAAACCCTTCTTGAAGCGGTCCATTTCTTTTCGGACCCAAAAAACTGCCGTGAATACGTAGCATCGCGGCGATGGCCGGATGGTGTTACCTGTCCTCGCTGTGGCTCCAAGAAGGTTTCTTTCTCCGCAAAGACCAACCGGTGGCAATGCAGCAAGCGTCACGCGAATCGCGGCTTCAGTGCCAAGACTGGAACCATCTTCGAGGAGTCGCCGCTTCCGTTGGAAAAGTGGCTAGTCGCCATGTGGATGATCGTTGCAGCCAAGAACGGCCTCAGTTCCCATGAGTTGAGCCGAACGCTTGGCGTCACGCAGAAGACCGCATGGTTCATGAATCATCGAATCCGACTCGCGATGAACGCCGGTTCTCTCGAAAAGCTGGTTGACAACGTGGAGCTTGACGAGACCGGTTTAGGCGGGTTGTCCAAAAACATGCACAAAAGAGTTCGAGAGCGAAGGATCACGGCAAAGGGCTACTCGGACAAGACAATCGTTATGGGCATGTTGGAGCGTGGCGGCAACATCAAGGTACAGATCGTTCCCAACACGACAAGAGAGACGCTTCACCCGATCATCAAGTCCAACGTGCTGAAGGGCTGCAATCTCTACTCCGACGCTTGAAAGGGCTATAAGGGGCTTGACGCCTGGTACGTCCATCAGATCGTGGATCACTCTTACGAATATGTTCGGGACAACGTGATCCACACGAACGGGCTAGAGAACTTCTGGAGCCTGCTTAAAAGGACGATTCGAGGAACCTACGTGAGCGTTGAGCCTTTCCACCTTCACCGCTACCTAGACGAGTATAGCTTCCGATTCAACGAGCGAAAAGCGACCGATTCGGAACGATTCGAGACGCTGGCAAATCAGATTAGCGGCAAGCGGCTTACCTACAACGAACTAATTGCGAAAGATACGGTTGCGGTGTGAATGGAAGATCGCGGCTGACTAGAACTGCCTAAACGTGGTCGTAAACGGAAGTAAATCAACTAATCCGTCCAAGCTGCGGGACGCTTCATAAAGGCTACTGTCTTGCCGTAGTACTCCTCGATACCAGCCTTATCGTGCATTACGTCCTCGTCGGGTCCAATTTTGCTCCACCACCAACCATCGGGGCATATGCGACAAGCATGTTGCCATTCTCCGTCCGCTTCTATAAGCGCTATCTTGTCGCATTCCTGTTCATAATGTTCGACCTCACAAACCTCGAATCCGACAGTTTTTAGCGCAGCGATTAGATTGGCGATTATCGGAGACCGTGGAACCTCTGGAGGCCAATAGCCAGGCTTTCTTCCACGGTCAACTGAAGGGTCCCAAGGTCGATGCGTCTCGCCAGCAACCCAAGCAACACAGTTATATCTATGATCTCTACGACTGCTGATCTTGTGTGAGTTTGTCCCGAACACGGAGGCGATTCGTTCTTCTGGTGTTTCTTCGATCCACTCAGAATCCATTGTCCGTGGCCCACTTTAACCATGCCTGCGTTATCTGATCGACGTCGCCATCTGCATCTTCCGGAACGGGGTTTTCCTGAGTAATTGCCTCTAAAGCCCAGAACCAGTTCTCAGGAGCCTCTCTCAATTCTTGTAGTAGGAGAGGAACAGCAGCCGGACCAATGCCAATGATGCACTGGTATGGCATCGAAAGAACCAGATCGCGAAGCTTGGATGATTTTGGTCGCTCACGCAACCATGCCTGCTTCAACCTTTTGAACTTCGCTTTTACGTCCTCGCCCTGCTGGTAGTGCACCACGCCTCTAACAGGTACGGAGCCCAAGATCAATGTGTAGGAAATGTCGTCGTTAGCTGGTTCCTTGGGTAAATCATGGAGCCATGTGCTTGAGTTGCTTAATCCACCCGGTTCTAACCTTAACCTAATCTCCGACTCTTGTCGGTTAGGGGCCAAATTACCCCTCACGAGTAATCACCTCATTCGGGTCTGCCGTTGCCTTATCGTATTCCTCGATCTTCTTGGTGAGTATCTCCACCATATTCTGCGCCACTGTGCGCGACAGGAAAACTCCCGCTTGCATTTGCCGGACCAATCCGAGCGTTTGGACATCACCCTGGTTTTCGGTGGCTCGCTTCCCCTCAATGTCGACCTTAACGGTGCCCAAATACTCATTGAGTTCGCAGTACCAGTTCAGATGGAAAAAGCCCTGAAGCGTAAGGTGCACAATTGCACCGTCTGCATGAAAGTTTCTGTAACCTTCAATGGGAACTTGCTTTATCGTGAGCTGGTTGATCGGCTGGGCAGGAAGGTTCTGCTTTTTCATCCCAGGCCGAGTCTATCAGACGACCGCGCCGGGAGGAAGGGCGTAAGATAGAAACAGGTATGAAATCGAAGCCTATCGTTCTTCACCCTGACATTGTCGCCAAGTGCGACAGGCCGGGCGTGTTTGAGGAATTCGATACGGCCTTTCGCAAGGTGATTCAATTGCCAGCGAACGCCATCCCAAAACCGGCTGAGGTCAAACGAGGGCCTCGCGGACGTCCCAAGAAAACAAACTGACTAACTCGTTTTGGAGACTGTTGTAGTTTCCTGAGTCTTTTTCTGGGTGTCCTTCGTCATGAACCTATAAGACGAAGCCCGTGTCACCGGGCTCGTCGTCAGTCCTGCGTCTACGCTGGAATCAGCAGCGCGCGCAGATTGAATCTTCGGTCAAGGACCTAGCTTTCAAGACGGAGCTATCCTAGCAAAAGATTCAGGGTTTCGGGGCCGGGTCCGAATCAGCCGGAGGGTTGATATGCCTATTGGTACTGACTTCTCGGAGGCCGAGAAGGAAAAGATTCGTCGTCGATCCGGTGGCATTTGCGAATGCAAGCGCGTTGTGTGTGACCATAAGGCCCGCTGCACTTCTCGTGCCACCGAATTCCATCATATTGTCTCCAAGGCTAAGGGTGGACAAGGGGTTGCGTCAAATGGCGAACACCTATGCGCTTCTTGCCACCGGAACACGAGAACCCATAGCACGGGCTAGGGTTTTCACGTCGGCTGGAGCAACCTCAATCCTGGCAAGAGGATTTGAACTGCCCCAGTATTCGACCGTGATCGTGTACTGACATCCTGTGTTCTGCTCGCCGCCAAGTGCGCGAGCTAACGCATGGACTCGTTTAGGGGTGTCCGATGGCACCCCTTGAAACCTAAAGTGAACGTAGGCCGGTTTGCCGTCTCCACCTTGACAACTGTCGATTGTCATCAGGTCCGGCCAAGCGTTGAGAGCCTCTACTAGAGGCACAATTCCTTCATCGACCCAAGCATTTACCTTGACCGGGATTTCCTTGTGACGAACTCCCATCGTTGGGTCTTAGATTCCATATCTGGAGTCCGTTGTTCCAGTTTCGCCGATTAGGCTTAAAGCCGCCCTGACCTAGAAACAGTGTGCCTTCTGGTGATGCGTGCTTTAAGACAGCGTTGCCGGAATAGCTTTCTCCGTCGTGCTCGAAAGTCACGAAGCAAGCCTTAGGACCAAGCTCCAAGGCAAACCTTTGCAGGTCGCGATCTGGCGGGAAGTACAGCCGTTCGCCGCGCGAAACCACTTGCCATTCAGAATCCAATGTTCCTTGAAGCTCTGTTAGCTCTTGCCTCCATAGACCCCTGAACGGCCCAGTAGAGGTTCCCCCGTCCAGGCTCCAAAGGCAAACTTCTAGGTTGTCCGACAACTCGACGGTACGCGTTCCTCTTACCCATGCAGGGGAGAATACCTGGTGTGACTCAACAAGTATATTTTCGCCCAAACTTGCAAACTTGGTTCTGTCAATCCCACTGCAGCCACCGCGCGGCGGCGTACTCTTCGGGGCTGCCGCAGTCGATGCGTTTCGTTCCGGGCTGTAGTGGGACGGCTTTTAGGTCGAATCCAGCTTCGACTGCCGCCGAAAAGACTGGGGTCATCGAGAGCTCTTTGCCTTCCGGGATCTCCGCTTTGGCCCGGAATTCCTGCAGGAACGCCATGAGCGGGGCGCCGAATGCGAAGCGAGCAGCGATCGCCCAGCGGCTCTTTGTCCCTTCGGGACCGGGCTTTTCGAGAAGGCGTTGGATCTGACCGGTTGATTCACCGACCTCCACGATCCCGTACTGCTTCGTCCCCTCGTCGTCGACGGACTCGACGGCGATGCAGCCGTCGATGCCGCGACGGATGAGCTCGGCCATCCGGAAAGAGGGCGCAGGACCCTCGAAGACACAGTCTCCGTACAGGATCAGGGCCTCGTCCACCACTCCAGCGCACGCGATCGCGTCACCAAGGCCAAGCATCTGCTCCTGCAGCATGACCTCGGCCCCCAATTCAGTGGCCGCGAGGCTGAGCGCGGGCTTGTTGGGGGCGCTGACCACGACGATCCTCTGAACCTCCGCCTCACGCGCCTCGTCGACGACTCGCTGCAGCACGGTCTTCGAGCCGAGACGAAGTAGTTCCTTGGGTGCGCCATGCGTAATCAGGTTCATGCGCGTGCCTTTTCCCCCTGCCGGGATAATCGCGACCATTTCCATAAGTCTATCCGGCGGTACCTTTTAAGTAGTGCCGGTCATCCTGCGCCTTCTCCGCCTGCTTCGCCCTTATCGATCGCGAATCTTGCTCGGTTTCCTGTGTCTGGTGATCGACGTGGTGACGGAGCTGACGCCTGGATTCATCTGGCTCGCCATCGTCGACAAGGCTGTGATCGCCAAACGGCTCGAGCTGCTTCCGTGGCTCATCTCGGCGCTGATTGGGATCAACTTCGTCGAAATGATGATTTCGGGCGCGCGGCGAAGGCTGCTGGAAAGCGTCGGCCAGAGCTTCGTCTTCGATTTGCGACAAATGCTCGTCGCGAAGCTGGCGCGGCTGCCATTGGCGTTCTATGGCGAGGCCCAGACAGGCGATCTTCTTAGCCGAGTCTCTTCGGACGTCGAGGCTGTCCAAGAGGTAGTCGTCAGCGGGACCGATTCGCTGCTGGCGAACCTGCTTCGGCTGCTTGGCGTGGCCGTGATCTTCTGCAGCCTCAACTGGAAGCTCGGACTCGCGACTCTTAGCCCAATCATCGTCGTTGGGATCCTCCTTCGGCTCTTCAACAAGCAGGTGAAGCCCATCTACGCGCGCTCTCGCCAGCAGTTGGGCGCCCTTACGGCTCGCCTCAACGATTCGCTCGCCGGCGTTCGCGTGGTAAAAGGCTTTGCCCGGGAGTTGGAGGAGAATGAGGCGTTCCGCAAGTTCAATCAGGCTTACCTTGGCACCAATCTGGAGGGCATCCGCAAGCGGTCGACGCTCTTCCCGTTCGTCGGGTTCGTCGTTTCCTTTACCAACACGATTCTGCTCGGATTCGGCACCTGGCTCATCGTCCATGGCGAGTTCACACTAGGCGGATTGGTCGCTTATCGAACCTATGGGCGCTACTTCTACGGTCCGATGGACAACCTGACGCAAATCAACGACATGATGCAGCGCGCGATCGCGGCGGGAACGAGGATCTTCGAAGTCATCGATGCCTCCGAGACCGTCTCAAACCAGCCCGACGCCCTTCCCTTGCCGGATTTGCAGGGACGAATCGAGTTTCGCAACGTGTCTTTCCATTACGAGCATGTGGGCACGTTCGCAGAAGATCTGGAGCCGCCACGGGAGGCCGCGTTGGATGAGGTCTCGTTTCAAGTGGAGCCCGGACAGCGGGTCGCATTAATAGGAGAGTCCGGCGCCGGCAAAAGCACCATCATGGCACTCCTTACCCGAATGTGGGATCCGACAGAGGGTCAAGTCCTGATGGATGGCGTGGATATCAAAACGCTAGAATTGCGCAGCTTGCGTCGCCGGGTTGTAACGGTGCCGCAAGATACCTTCCTTTTTGCGACCACGGTCGGCGAGAACATCCGCTTCGGGCGTCCAAACGCCACCGTTGGCGAGGTCGAGGAGGCTGCATGCGCCGCGAACGCCCACGAGTTCATCGAGAGGCTTCCTAATGGGTACGACACGGTCGTTGGCGAGCGAGGCGTCAAGCTCAGTGGCGGCCAGCGACAAAGGATTAGTGTGGCTAGGGCGTTCCTCGCCGGCGGATCGATCCTTCTGCTCGACGAGGCAACTTCTGCCGTTGAGCCTGAATCGGAGCGGCTGATCTATGAAAGCCTTCAGCGGCTGCTGCGAGGCAAAACGGCTGTGATTGCGACTCACCGTCTTTCGACTATCCGCGGAGCCGACCTGATCCTGGTTCTTTCGCGTGGCCGAATCGTGGAGCGCGGAACACACAAACAGCTCATCCGAGAGCGAGGGCTGTACGCGAGGATGGTCGAGCAGCAGTCTGGCGGCGAAGTGCTGGTCGGGTGAGGCAAGACCTCCGTCAAGGAGAGAAGGAGACGACAATACCGGGCGCTAACCTCCGGCAAAAAAAAAGGGCCGACTCCCAAGAGCCGGCCCTTCCTATGGCAAGCGGCTAATTTCCGACTGCGCCGTTGATCCAGGAATAGAACTCCTCGGGACCGGCGTAGCCCACGGTCTTCGAGAGCAAGTTCCCATCGGAATCAACCACCGCCTGAAGTGGGATTTCGGTGGCGCTGTACTTCTGGGCGAGGTCAGGGTTCAGGTCGACGTCGATCCGGCAGAGGACGAGTTTCTTGTCCGCTGCAAACTTCTTGAATTTCTCGGTGTCGAGAACCGCGTTCTGGAGCATCTTGCACGGGCCACACCACGTCGCCATGAAGTCGATGAAGATCTTGCGGTGGTTGGTCGTTGCATACTTCTTGGCTTCCGTGAAGCTCGTAAACCACTTGCCGCCCAGCACGTCAGCCAACGATTCCTCCGTGGCTCCGGCGGGGGCGGAGAACGTGAACAGATCGTCCTTGGCGTCCGCATTGACGTCGAAGTTGGTCGTTCGCAAGAGGAACGTGCTGTCGGCGGCGCCTGCCTTCAGCTTGATCTCGACTTGTCGAGCGATCTTGTCGCTGGGATCGAGGAAGTAAGTAACGAGCTTGTTCCCTGCTTTGTCGGCACTCGCCTGAAACGCTTCGTAGGTATGGTTCGCTCTGGTTTTGGTTCCCAGGTCGACGCTGTCCGTAGGGTGATAAGCATTCGCGTTGAAGAAGCCAGACCACGCATTCAAGGAATCCGAGGTGAAGAGCGAGTTGAGCAGGTCGTCCGTCTCCGGCTGCTTGTAATAAGTCTTCGCTTTCTTGTCCAGCGTCGTGATGTTCTTACCGTCCGCGACGATGAGCTGGTCGGGCGAGTCGATCCTTGCAAGGTTCGGTTTCTTCAGCGCGACCGAGTATTCGGAGCGCAGGCCGCCGATCTCTTGATACACGTAGTCGGTTTTAATCGACTTCGCGTCGTGGATCGACTTTGAAAAGTCGGTGAGAAGGGTGCTGGCATGAAGCGCCGCGAAGGCTGCGGCTGCCACACCTGTCAAGGCCAAAAGACCAAAAGTTCTACGCATTTACGTTTTCCTCGAAAGAGAGAGCTTCTTTTATTCTAGTTTCAAATCGGACCGAATATCTATTAATAGTGGGAATCGGCCCGAGTCGCGAACTCAGACGAGACGACTGTTGCGGCATAAACGGTCGTTCCGCCGAAGATAACCGTCAGTACCACGGCTGCCGGAATCCACTTTCCACGAAGAAGCGTGAGGGCTCCCAAGCCAAAGCC